>JAAETT010000437.1 GCA_024228115.1 bacterium | reverse complement strand
GGGCCGGACCTTCAAGGTCACGTGGCAAGGATGCCGCGAAGCCAACGGCGCTCGCTGGAGATGAGCCACCCGAGGGTTCGGACCGCGCTTACGTCCAGCGCCCTCACGCCTTCCACCCCAGCCACGAAGGGGAAGCTCGAGTTGAGGAGTCCGACGCAACATGGTGTTGATATTGGCATTGTTTGAATGCGATGTCAAGGAACACCGACGAACACCGCTACCGGCCGCGATCCAGCCGAGAACCCGTACACAGCCCGCCCGACCCACGCCCCCAAGCCGACCTTGGCCCCACCCAGGCGGACTAAAGCGCCGCGCCCACGCGTCGGCCGGGCGAGACCCCACCGCAGGATGAAAGGATGCCCTCACACCCAACCCGCCCCCCCCCCACCAGCCCCGCGAACCCCAAGCCGGCATACCAACGGACCCCGCAAGCGGCTAGAGCCCTCATGAAGCCGGTCTCGTCGGCCTAGCGAATAGGGGAAATCCCCGGGGCAGAAACAGCCAGTGGACGGAGCCGATCGGCGCTCTCACCTCCAGAAGCCTGGCCGGTCGCGGGACCTGCACTACCCAGACGAACAGGAACCGCCGCCCGGCTCGCGGCATTTCGCACGCCGCGCTCGGCGTCGCGGCCACGCGAGCCACACAGGAGCCTCAGGTGCAGGGCTGCCGGCTGCGCGTGGAGCGCCTCGGCTGCCCCGCGCACCACGGCCTCACTGGTCAGCTCGATCGGGAAGCCCATCACGAGTTCGTCCGGCAGCGCGATCGCCACGCGCCCAACCCGGAGCGCAACGGCGCGCCGTATCAGGTCCCCGGTCAGATCTTCGAGATCGCGCTCCGAGAAACCGGGCTTCGGACCGAGACCGAACGCAATGATGCGCGGTACCTGCAACCGGCCGGCACTGATCAGCAGGGTCGCTTCTCCTCGGGCGCCACTGATGCGTCCGGCGATCAGCTCAGCAGAAAGCAGACCCGACAATCGCCAATCCACATGGGCGACTGGCCCGCGCAGGGGACGATGGCTCTCGAAGAACGGTGCCACCAGCAGATCGGCGCCAATCCGATCGAGACGGCCTTCACAAACCTCCACCGGAAGGACGGCGCTCATGACGCCGCCTCGGCCAGGCCCATGGCAACCGCGTCGAGCACTCCGTTGACGAAACCCGGAGAGGGGTCACCTCCGAACTGGCGTGCGAGTTCGACAGCCTCATCGATCGCCACCTGAGGAGGCGTACCGAGATGCACGAGCTCGAAGGTCGCGAGACGAAGCACGTTGCGATCCACGGTCGCCATGCGCTCGAGGCGCCAGTTCCGAGCCGATGCGGTGATTCGTTCATCGATGTCGTCCCGATGAACGATCACGCCATTGACCAGGTCCTTTGCGAAGGCCCGTGCGCCCGGCGGCAGCTCGAAGTGGTCGGCGAAGGTTTCGAATGCGATGTCCGCGTCCCCTTGCCCACCGCGACTCTTCCGGCCCCCGAGATCGAAGGCGAAGAGCACCTGCAGGGCGACCTGACGCGAGCGCCGACGACCCGCCTGGCCCGCGGTCACGACGGCGGGCCCGCGGCGGCACGCTGCAGACAAGCCATCTCGATGGCAGCGAGAGCCGCTTCCGCACCCTTGTGTCCGTGGCTGCCGCCCGTTCGCTCCAGAGCCTGATCGATGTCATCGAGGGTGAGCACGCCGAAGGCGATCGGCACCTGGGTTTCGTGCATCACGCCGGCAACACCATCCGTCACGCCGCGACACACGTACTCGAAATGCGGTGTTCCGCCTCGAATCACGGACCCGAGCGTGATGAGAGCGTCGTACCGACCGCTCCCGGCCAGCTGGCGTGCGGCCAATGGAATCTCGAACGCCCCGGGCACCCAGGCGACGTGCACATCGTCCGAGGCACAGCCACGGCGCATGAGCTCAGCCACGCAGCCGTCGAGCAGCCTCGAAGAAATCAGCGGGTTGAAGCGCGACACTACGACACCGACCCGCAACCCTCCGGCATCCCGGCTCGAGGGATAGGTCTTCACGAGGAACTCTGGCGATTGGAACTCAAGACCCCGTGAACGTACACGTCTTCGCCGAGCCGTCGAATGGATCGGACGGCCAGGCTCGGGCGAGAGGCCAGCTTTGCAATACCGAGGGAGGCGATCGCTTCGCGAGCATCCCCGCCGAGCAGCGAAGGTGATGCGAACCAATGAAGCTCATCGACCAGGCCCTTGCGGAGCAGTGCCGCGGCCAGGCCACCCCCACCTTCGACCAGGACGCTCCCCAATCCGTTCCGGGCCAGAACCTCGAGGGCCAGCGGTAGATCCAACGCTCCCCGCCGGCCGGGCACGGGCAAGACACGAGCGCCCGCGGTTTCCCGAGCCGCCCGTCGTTTCGCCGGAGCGCTGCGGCCCGCAAGCACCCAGGTGAGATTCGCATCCTCGTCGCGAAACAAGCTCCGCGTCACGGGCACCTTCAGCTCGGAATCGACGAGCACGCGAATCGGGCAACGAACGCGCCGCTCGTCGCGGCGGACCGTGAGTTCCGGATCATCCCGGAGGGCCGTTCCAGAACCGACCATCACGGCATCGACGTTGTCGCGCAACTGGTGGACATGCGCCCGCGCTGCGCCGCCGGTAATCCAACGGGATTCGCCGGAACCCGTTGCGATGCGTCCGTCCAGGGTCGCGGCGAGTTTGAGTGCCACCCAGGGTCGACCTCGCTCACAAACCGAGAGAAAACCGCGGTGGTGCCATCGACACGCCTCTTCCATCACCCCCCGCTGCACCCGGATTCCTGCGCGCCGCAACCATCGAACCCCGCGACCCGAAACGGCCGGGTGGGGATCGTCGGTGCCGATGAAGACCCGGGCGATTCCGGCCTCGTGAATCGCCGCCGTACACGGGCCTGTCCGCCCCTGGTGGTGGCAGGGCTCGAGAGTCACCGCCAAGGAGGCGCCGCGAAGCGCCGCTTTTCCGTGGCGCTTGCGTGCGCGTTCCAGCGCGACGATCTCCGCATGGGCTCCTCCGGGAGGACGGGTCCCGCCAGAGCCGAGGACCTGATCGCCACGAAACACCACCGCACCCACCGCGGGATTCGGATGGGTGCGCCCCTGGCGGACGCGCGCCCGTGTGAGGGCATGACGCATGGCGCGCTCGGGATCCATGGCGGGTGGCTACCCCTCTTCGCGACCGTCGTCCAGGGTCGCAAAGAACGCGTCGTAGTCGGCGGCGCTTGCGAATTCCCGGAAGACCGAAGCAAAGCGAGCTGCCGCCATCACGTCGAGCCCGGAGAGCTCGTCGAGCACGGCATCCCCGACGCGATCCGTTGCCACCTCGGCCTCGCCGAGTTCCGAGATGCGGCGCTCGACCCGATCCACGAGCCTCTGCAGGGCGTTCTCGCTGACAGGCCGCTTGGTACACGCCTTCTGCACGCTGTGCTCGAGCTTCGAACGGTCCCACTCTTCCCGTCGCTCGTCGTGCTTGATCACCTTCGGCAAGACCGATTCGAGCCGCTCCCGGGTCGTGAACCGTCTTCCGCACTCGTCACACTCGCGTCGGCGCCGGATCTCGAGCCCCTCACGCGAGAGCCGGGAATCGATGACACGATTGCTCGCCTCATTGCAGAAGGGGCAGCGCACGATCTAGCGAACCTCGTCGATGAGGGGATGCATCACGATCTAGACCGTCGACCGCCAACGATCGGCATACAACGGGAAGCGGTCACAGAGCGCTTCCACTTCCTCGCGAACGCTTTCGAGCACCGCCTTGTCTTCGGGGCTCTCGAGCACGCGGGCCAGCATATCGGCCACCACCTCCATCTCCGGCTCCATCATCCCGCGGGTCGTGAGCGCTGGAGTGCCGATCCGCACACCGGAAGTCACGAAGGGCTTCCGGGGATCGAAGGGCACCATGTTCTTGTTGGTGGTGATGCCGGCTTCGTCCAGGACGTTCTGGGCCTTCTTGCCCGAAATCTCCCGTCCCACCAGCGAAAGAAGGAAGAGATGGTTGTCGGTTCCGCCGGAAACGATCCGGAAGCCCCGCTTGGCCAACGCGCCCGCCAGGGTGCGAGCATTGGCAATGATCTGCCCGCAATAGTCGCGGAAGTCGGGCTGCAACGCCTCGCCGAAGGCCACCGCTTTGCCGGCAATCACGTGCATCAGGGGCCCGCCCTGGCCACCCGGGAAGACCGCACTGTCGACCTTCTTGGCGAACTCGCCATCGCAGAGGATCATCCCGCCGCGCGGCCCGCGCAGCGTCTTGTGCGTGGTGGTCCCGATCAACTGGGCCTGGCCGACCGGTGTGGGGTGATGACCGGTCGCTACCAGGCCGGCGATGTGGGCGATATCTGCGAAGAGAAGCGCACCCACCTCGTCTGCAATCTCGCGGAACTTCGCGAAATCGATGATCCGCGAGTAGGCGGTGGCTCCGCATTGGATCAGCTTCGGACGATGTTTCTTCGCCAGCTCCCGGAGCGCATCGTAGTCGATCGTCTCCGTTTCCTGTTCGACGCCGTAGGGCACGATGTCATACAGCATTCCGGAGAAGTTGACGGGACTTCCGTGGGTGAGGTGCCCCCCGTGATCCAGGTTCATGGCCAGGATCGTATCGCCGACCTCGAGCACCGCGCGGTAGACGCACTCGTTGGCCTGAGAGCCCGAGTGGGGCTGGACGTTGACGTGGTCTGAACCGAAGATCTCCTTGGCACGATCCCGCGCGAGGTTCTCGGCTTCATCCAGAACGTCGCAGCCACCATAGTAGCGCCGGCCCGGATAGCCTTCCGCGTATTTGTTGGTGGCCACGGAGCCCGCGGCTTCGAGCACGGCCTCGGAAACGAAGTTCTCGGAGGCGATCAGCTCCAATCCCTGGGCCTGACGGCCGGCCTCGCGGCGAAGAATATTGGCGATGGTCGGATCCTGCCGAATCAATGCGCCGTCATGGGTCCGGGTCAGGCTGTCGATCTGCTCGACGCGAAGGCTGTGCCGACCGCCCTCGAACGGCACCTCGAGCCAAGCCTTCACGATCGCCCAAGCGTCGTCGACGCCGGTTCGATTGGCGGAGAGCGCCAGGACGTTCGCATCGTTGTGCTCCCGGGCCAGCGTCGCCGTCTCCACGTCGTGGACGAGCGCCGCACGTACGCGGGGAAACCTGTTCGCCGTGTAGGTGACACCCAGGCCGGTCCCACAGATGACGATCGCGCGAGAAGCTTCGCCGGCCGAAACGGCACGTGCCGCCGGTGCCACGAACTCCGCGTAGTTCACCGATGCGTCACCGGTGGGCCCCAGATCGCGGACCTCCTGGCCGGCCGCCTCCAGGCGTTCCTTGAGCGCCTGCTTCAGCTCCACTCCTCGATGATCCCCTGCCAGTAGAATCGGATCCCCCATCACGCCTCCCATTTCCGAAAGACCAGGGCAGCGTTCACGCCGCCGAAGCCGAATGAGTTGGAGAGTGCCACACGAACGTCCGCCGCACGCGCTTTCCCATCCACATGGTCCAGGACACAAGCCGGATCCGGCCGGTCCAGGTTGATCGTCGGCGGAAGCAACCCGTCCTGGAGGGCCTTCACGGAGAATATCGCCTCCACAGCCCCTGCCGCTCCCAGGAGATGGCCGGTCATCCCCTTGGTCGCCGATACGGCGACGCCGTCGGTATGCTCGCCGAACACGTGCCGGATCGATTCGACCTCCACCACATCGCCAGCGGGCGTACTGGTGGCATGCGCGTTGATGTGTCCGACGGCCTCGGGTTCGAGCTTCGCGTCAGCCAGAGCCCCTCGCATCGAGCGGATCGCGCCTCCGCTACTGACATCCGGCGCCGCCAATTGAGCCGCGTCGCCCGAAGCCGCGTAGCCCGCGAGTTCGGCGTGGATATGCGCACCACGCGCCCTGGCATGGGCCTCGGATTCCAGGACGAGCACGGCAGCACCTTCGCCCAACACGAACCCATCTCGATCCGCATCGAATGGCCGACTGGCCCGCTGGGGCTCCTCGTTGCGCTTCGAGAGCGCTTGCATGCTGCCGAAGCCAGCCAACACGAGATCGAGGATGGCCGCTTCCGTACCGCCCGCCAGCATGGCGTCCACTTCTCCGCTCCGGATCGCCCGAGCTGCCTCGCCGATCGAATGCGCCGCTGACGCACAGGCCGTCACATGGCAAAGGTTGGGGCCTCGCAGACCGTGACGGATGGCGACGACACCACTCGGCATGTTGGCCAGGGTCATCGGGATGAAGAATGGAGAGACGCGCCGAGGGCCCTTCTCGAGATAGGTGCGATGGTTGGTGAGCAGGGTGCCAATGCCCCCGATGCCCGAGCCGATCGCAACGCCCACGCGATCCGGATCCGCTGCATCTGCCAGGGAAGCGTCGGCCATCGCCTCGCGGGCCGCGGCCAGGGCCAACAGAATGGCTCGGTCGTAGCGGCGACGCTCCTTGGGATGTAGATCACCCACATCGAATTCGCCCGCGACGGGCGCGGCGATCCGTGACGGAAGCCGCTCATCGCTTTCGGGCAGCGAAACGATGCCACACGTCCCCGCCAACGCCGCCTTCCAGCTGGAAGCGACGTCGGGGCCGAGTGGGGTCACGCAGCCAAGACCTGTGACGACCACCCGGCACGCAGCGGCGTCCGGGGTCATGGTCCCTTGTTACTCCTTGCCGAGCTTGCCCTTGATGTAGGAAACCGCAGAGCCGATCGTCTGGATCTTCTCCGCGTCCTCATCCGGAATCTCGACGTCGAAGGCCTCCTCCATCGCCATCACGAGCTCGACGATGTCGAGCGAATCGGCGCCGAGATCATCGATGAACGATGCCTGGGGCACGACCTCCTCGGCCGTGACGCCGAGCTGCTCGACGATGATTTCTCCGACGCGTTCTTCCAATCCCATGGGAACCCCCTCTTCTCACCCAGCGGTGGTTGCTGCGGCGACTTCGTCGATCTCTTGGATGCCGCTCGCGCTCGAACGTTGGATCTTGCGGTCGATCCGGGCCACGAGCCCGGAGAGTACGTGCCCTGGCCCCACCTCGAGCACGCGATCGACGCCAAGCGCGACGAGGCGTTGCACCGTCTCGGTAAAGCGCACGGCGGCCGTGACCTGGCGGCGAAGCAACTCGGGAATCCGGGCGGCCTCCGAATTCGGCTCAGCCTCGACATTCGTCACGACCGGCACGGTCGGAGCAGAGAAACGCACCTGAGCAAGCTCGGCCGCGAGCTTGTCGGCGGCGGGCTCCATCAAGCTGCAGTGAAAAGGTGCCGAGACCGGCAATGCGATTGCACGTTTCGCCCCCCGCTCCTTGGCAAGCTCACAAGCCTGCTCGACGGCGGCGGCGTGGCCGGCAATCACCGTCTGCTGCGGCGAGTTCCAATTGGCGGGCACTACGACCTGGCCAGTCCGTTCCGCAGTCTCGGAACACGCGCCAGCCACCGTCTCGGCACTTCCACCAAGGATGGCAGCCATGGCGCCCTGCCCTTCCGGCACCGCCTCCTGCATGAAGCGGCCGCGTGCGTGAACCAGCCTCACGGCATCTTCGAGGGCCAACGCCTCCGCGGCGACCAGCGCGGTGTACTCGCCGAGGCTGTGGCCCGCCACGAACGATGGGACCACGGACATGCGTTCTTCGAGGGAACGCAACAACGCTATGGAGGTGGCGAGGATGGCGGGCTGCTGATTCTCGGTGCGGCGAAGCTCTTCCAGAGGCCCCTCGAAGCAGAGCTTCGAAAGCGAGAAACCCAGGGCCTGGTCGGCGGTTTCGAAGACCGCGCGCGCGGCAGGAGACGTGGCATAGGCGTCTTTGCCCATACCAACCTCCTGGGAGCCCTGGCCTGGAAACAGAAGCGCCAGCACCGAGGCTACTCCTCGTCCGTCTCGATCACCGTGCGGTCACGATACACACCGCATTGCCCACAAATGCGGTGAGGCGCCTTCGGCGCGCCGCACGACGGGCAGACGGATTTTGCGGGCGCATCCAGCGCGTGATGGCTGCGTCGCTTGTTGCGCCGCGATTTCGAGGTTCGACGTTTGGGAACGATCATTTGGACTCTCCTTCCTTCGAGGCCAACCGGTCTCGAAGACCGGCCAGGGCTGCGAAGGGCGAATGGGGCTGCTCCTCCCGGCAATCACAGGTTTCGACATTTCGGTCGATTCCACAGCTGGGACAGAGACCGGCGCACTCCTCACGACACAGGGGCTTCTGCGGGAGACCGGCGGTGACCACTTCCTGCAGGAAATGGTCGAGCTGGACCTCACTACCGCGAAACCATCCGGCCTCGAGCTCTTCGGAGAGCACCAGGCCGTCACGTGCCAAGGCAAGGGCACCCTCCGGATCGGCGGGAACCCGGGCCCCGGCAGGCTCGAGCACCAACCGGAAAGGCTCACGGACCGGCTGACGATAGCGTTCCAGGCACCTACCGCACCCGAGCTCGAATTCTGCCTCGGCGACCCCCTCCAGGTAGAGGTTCTCCCTCATACAGTGGGCTTGGATGCTGAAACGAACCGGTGCCACCAGGGCCTTGCCGAGCGCAGGATCTCCGGCGCTCGTGGCCAGCCAATCGGCCGAGCCCGCGAACTCGAGCTCACTCGGGTCCTCGGTCAAGCGATCAACGAGCAGCTCCACGTAAGAAAACCTCTTGAATCCCGGACAGTTGAGAAGAAGGGGCGATAGCAGACCCGCCGCCATCCTGGCAAGCCGCCGGCTTGAGGATTGGCCGCGGTCGCCTACCTTCCCGCACGCCCGGGCGCCTCAGGCCCGAAGAACGGCTCCCCGGTCGTCTAACGGCAGGACAACAGACTCTGAATCTGTGAATCATGGTTCGAATCCATGCCGGGGATCCACTCGCCTTCCGAGATGCGGCCGGGCTGCATCCCGCGGGGAGCGCATGCGACTATCCTCGCCTGGCGGTCACCAGCCAACATCCCGAACCGAGTTCGAGTTGGTCGTCGTCCCCGGCCTGGGCCGCGAAGGCCTCGCGCACGGCGTCCTCCACCCGCCGCCGGGTCGCATCATCCGCTTCGCTGGTGCGGAGCGCCGACGCCACGGGGCCGATTTCCAGGAACATCTCGACCGCTCCGTCGAGGGTTCCACCTCCCGGCGCCATCGCGACATCCGCAGGCTGCAAGGTGATCTCGCTGAAGCCGGCGTCGCCAAGAATGCTGCGCAGGCGATCCTCGTCGGCCAGGGCCAGCATGCCCGGAGAGCCGGGCGGCGGAGGCGGCGGGAATTCGACGAGCGGAGCCACTGCGGCCATCGGCACGGTGATCCACGGGTTGTCCTGAGGGCCCCGCCAACAAACGAACGCGATGCGCCCGCCGGCCCGGAGCGCCTGGTGGAAGTTGGTGAATGCCTTCACCGGGTCGTCGAAAAACATCACGCCAAAGCGCGAGAACAGGGCGTCGAAACCACCCGGGGCGAGCGACGCCTCGGCAGCATCGCCTTCCTGGATCGCCACCTGGTCCGCCCCGGCCTTGGCCACCCGTTCCCGCGCACGCGCCAACATGGGAGCGGAAACGTCGAGACCCAACACCTTGCCACTCGGGCCGACCCGCTCGGCCAACGCAAGCAGGGTATCGCCGCAGCCACAACCGATGTCCAGGATGGCTTCACCGGACTTCGCGTCGAGGGCGTCGAGGGCAAGCTGACCGTGGGGTGCGATCTGGCGATCGAGGCGCTCCTGCCAAACCACCCAGGTATTGCCGTGCTCGTTCCAGAATTCGGTTTGATCCGTCATGCCGGGCAGCGTAGCGCGAACGACGCTGAAGCGAGCCGGCCGGAATCAGCCGTCGGTGCGCCTACTCTCCCGCTGCACGCGCAGGAGGAGATGGCGCGCACCCTCATCCTCGGGGTCTCGCGCGAGGGCGTTCTCGAGCACGGGAATCGCGAGTTCCGGCGTTCCGCGAGCCGCGTAGGCGATGGCAAGGCGCACCAGGAGCGCGCCATCTACCTGCTCGGGGTCGACGCGGGCCTGGTGCCGTGCTGCGGCTTCGTCCTCTCCGCGACGAACATATTGAATCGCCATGCGTTGGTTCAGGCGGGAATCGTCGGGGAAGCGGCCAGCCGTTTCCGCGTAGAGCTCGAACGCGCGGTCGAATTCCCCACCGATCTCCCAGGTCGCGGCAACGCGTTCGCATAGACGCGGGTTCTCGCAACCATCTCGCAGGAGCACTTCCGCCCGCCGCTCGGCGGCCGGGAGATCCTCATCGATGTCGAGCTTCATCAAGGCGAGCTGCGGATCCAGATGCCCGGGATCGCGCTCGAGCGCAGCTTCGTAGGCCTTCCGTGCACCGACGCGATCGTTTTTCTCGAGGTGGACGGTCGCCAACAACATCCAGGTCGAAACGTTCTCCCCGAACAGCTCGACGCATTGCTGGGCGTGGCGCAATGCGGCCTCTGGCGCCTTCAGGTTGAGATGACTACGTGCCGCCACATCGTGCATCCGGTAGCTGTCGGGGAACCGCTCCAGCACGCGGGCCGACACCTCGAGGGCCTTGTCGTATTCGCCGCTCAAGAGGTGAGCCGTGGCGATGAAGGAGAGCCGCGCAAAGGGAAGCGCGTCCTTCGGATGGACGGAACCTTCTTCGGGAACGGAGTCCGGAACGACATAGCCAAGCGCCTCGACCTGAGCGCGCCTGTCGGCGTCGATCTCGACGGTCTCGAGACCGCGGGCTCCGCGAGACAACGCTTCGATGCGTGCTTCGGCCTGGCTGGCCACGTCCACCAGATCCGACCGCTCGGGCGACAAGCGATTGTGGAGCTGTCCGGGGTCGCTCGCGAGTTCGAAGACCTCGGGCTGCGGTGCGCGTACGTAGTGGTGGTCGTCGGTCCGGATCGCCTGCAGCGAACTCCAGCCGTGGTCGAGACGACCGGCCAGACTCTCGGAATACGCCCAGCCCGTGAGTTCCTCCGTCTCCTGTGCACCGCGCAGGAGCGGCGCCAGATCCGGGGCATCCAGGCGACCTTCCAGAGCCAATCCGGCCAGCGAGAGCATCGTGGGCGCGATGCTGGTGTGAGAAACGACGCCCGTGACGCGACGGCTTTCGATTTCGGGGCCGGTCACGATCAACGGAACATGCAGATCCGCGTCGTAGACGAGATAGGAATGATCCGGCTCCCCATGCTCTCCCAGACCTTCGCCATGGTCGGAGGTGACGATGAGGAAGGTGGACGGCCGATCCTTCCGCCCTTCCAGACCTCCCAGCAACCTCTGGAGCTGGGAATCGACGTAGGCGATCTCGCCGTCGTAGGGGCGTTCGGCGAAGCGTCCTGCCCAGGGTTCCGGTGGAGCGTAGGCGACGTGAGGATCGTAGTAGTGCACCCAGAGGAAGTAGGGGCCCTCGATCGTCTGCAGCCAGGCGAGCGCCTGGTCCGTCACGTCTTCAGCACTGCGCTCCGGGAAACCGTTCACGCTGGAGCGATCCCCGCCATTTTGTTCGTCATACCGATCAAAGCCCCGATCGAGGCCGAACTCCGCCGCGAGAACGGCGGCCCCGACGAAGGCGCCGGTCTGCCAGCCAGCCTCCCGGAGATGCGTCGCGACACTCGGTGTCTTTTCGGAGACGCGAAAGATCGCGTTGTGGCGAACGCCATGACGCGGCGGATAGAGACCCGTGAGAATCGACGTATGCGCCGGCAGTGTCAGGGGCGCGGAGGCCATCGCGGTCTCGAAGAGCACGCCTTCGCTGGCCAGCCGATCCATCGTGGGTGTCTCGACATCGGTGGCACCGTAGGCGCCCACGTGATCCGCACGCAGCGTATCGATCGTGACGAGTACGAAGCTGGGCGCGCCCGCGGGAGGCTCGTTGCGCTGCGGAGTCGACAAGGCCTCGGGAACGACCTCCACCCGATTGCACGCCTGCATGAAACACGACGCGAGCACGAGCCCCGCGAGAAGAGCCATCCGTCCTGCCATCACGGTTTCGCGTTCCCTTCTTCAGCCTGGGCTGCCGGAGGTGCACCCTGGGCGAGTCGTTGGCGAAGTCTCTCACTCGTCGGGAAGCGTTCGAGACCAGTCTCCCACGCCGAACGGGCTTCGAACGCGCGGCCGTTCGCCTGCCAGACGCGCCCCAACTCCTCGAAGACGCGATCCTGATGGGCCAGTCGCACCACCGCACTCGCGTGCTCCCTGGCGTCTTCGAGCGGCCCTCCGAGACCCAGCGCGTGCATCGCACCGAGATGAGCGCCCAGATGGTCGGGATCTCGGGCCAACGCCTGCTCGAATGCCTGCACGGCCCCAGGAACATCGCCCGTCTTCATCCGCGTCAATCCGACCCGGGCATGATGGTCGGCCCAGTCCGGGGCAAGCCGCGCCAACGTTTCCGCGTGGTGCATCGCCTGCTCCCAGCGACGCGTGCGGAGGTAGACGTTCGTCAGGATGTCATGCCCGCGCTGGCTCTGGGGGAAGCGATCGACGACGTCTCGTGCCAGCGCCTCGGCAAGATCCAATCGTCCGGCAAGTTGGGCTTCGTGCGCAGCCAGCGCCTTCTTGATCCAGTCCAGACCGTCCCTCGGTGAGAACGGCTCAGCGAGTGCTCCCCCCGCGCCGGGGGTCGGCAGGGCGTAGCCGAGCGATTCGATCTGCGCGCGGGTCGCTTCGTCCAGCACGGACATCGGACGATCGATTTCTCGCTCGGCCAAGGATGCCAGGCGCTGCTCCGCGTCCTCGGTCCACCTGCGTTGGCCAGACGAGAGCGCCGCGGAGCTTGCATCGACGCCGAGAAGATCCCGAAGCTCGTCCGGGTCGCTTCGAAGATCGAAGAGTTCGGGGCGAGACGATTGGATGTATTGATAGTCGCTCGTCCGAATCGTGTGAAGGCCATCCCATCCCATCGTGAGCTTGGCGACCAGGCTCTCGGCGTAGGCCCAGCCCTCAGCCTCGGCCCGTGGACGCGGCGAGCCCATCTCCGTCAGCAAGTCGCGGCCCTCCACGTCGACGAGTTCCGGAAGACCGGCCAGGCCCGCGAGCGTAGGTGCCAGATCCACGAGCGAGACGACGCCCTCCCCTACCGAACCGGAAGGGATGCCCGGCCCGGAGAGGATCAGGGGGACGCGGAGCACCGCATCGTAGACGAGGACCGAGTGCGTGCGCTCCCCGTGCTCGCCGAGGCTCTCCCCGTGATCGGAGGTCACGGCAACGATCGGAGCTTCGTGCCCCAGAGCCCGGGCACCCAGGAGCAGGCGCCCCAGCTCCGCATCGACATAGGCGATCTCGCCGTCGTAGGGACGTCCAGGAAAACGCTTGGCCCAATCTTCGGGCGGTTCGTAGGAGGCGTGGGGATCGTAGTAGTGGACCCATAGGAAGAATGGATCCCGGGCATCCTTCAGCCATGCCAGCGCCCGGTCGGTCACCTCTCCCGCCCGACGCTCCGGGTAGCCACTCCGACTCGATTGCCTGCCGCGTACATGGTCGTCGTAGTGATCGAAGCCCTGCGCGAGACCGAATTGCCCGGCGAGCACGACGGCTCCGACCACGGCTCCGGTCGAATAGCCCGCGGCTCCAAAGTGTTCAGCAAGCGTCGTCGCCTCGGAGCCGAGGCGGTACACCCCGTTGTGTCGAACGCCGTGAGACGGCGGATACAGGCCCGTCAGTAGCGAAGCATGAGACGGCAAGGTGATCGGCGTGGGAGCGATCGCGTTCGCGAAGCGTACGCCCTCGGACGCCAGCCGATCGAGCACGGGAGTCCCCACGTCCTCGGCACCGTAGGCGCCGACATGGTCTGCCCGCAGCGTATCGATCGTCACGAGGAGAACCGACGCCGGCGGATCTGCCGGGAGGATCTCGATGCGGTTGCAGCCCACCGTCGCGAGAGCCGACGCAAGTGCGACCCCGAGCACACTCGCGAGGAGCAGAGCCTTCTTCACGGCGCAGCGTTGGCCGGGATGGCCGGCCCAGCCGGCCCGACTGGAATGGCCTCCCCAGCCCGCAAGGATTCCGCTTCCGACACCCTGTCCGTCTGCTCGAACACGCGCGCCAGGTTGAGGCGCGCGACCTGATTTCCGGGATGACGGGCCAGGAGCCCGCGGAAGATCATCTCTGCGTCGCGGTGTGCGCCCCTTGCGGCCAGGGCGATTCCGAGGCGGTTCAGCAGGTCCGGGCGGGTTCCAGCCGCCCCTGCTCTCTCGATATGAGCCTGAAAACCCGTGGGATCGTTGCGCCTCGCGTATTGGATCGCCACGCGCATATGCAATCGTTCGGAGTCCGGCGCCTCTTCGAGTCCGCGTTGATAGGCTGCCAACGCCTGGTCGAACTCGCCCAGGCCTTCCCACGTCTCGCCAACCTCCTCGAGGATCGCTGGCCCACCGCCGGAGAGTTCGATGGCAAGTTCGGCATGGCGCTGGACCTCGGAGAGAGGCTTCCCGAGCGCACCCTTCCACATCGCACCCAGATGCGCTCCGTAGTGTCCCGAATCCCGATCGACGCCGGTCTGGAACGCGGCCACGGCCTCTTCGAGTTTCTTCATGCGCAGAAGGGTCAAACCCAGGAGCACGTGATTCTCGGCAGCGTCGGGGTGGATCCGCACGAGGGCCTCGACGTGGTGCAACGCTTCCTCCAGGCGGCCGGTCGCGAGCGCCATTCGAGCCATGATGGCGCGCATCTTGCCACTCTCAGGGAAGACTTCGAGCACCTCGCGTGCATCGGCTTCGGCATCGTCGAAGCGGTTGTCGAAGTAGGCGGTCATTGCGGACGACATCAGCTCGATCCAACGTTGCCCGTCCTTCGGATCCATGCCGGTTTGGGTGGGCGTCTCCTGGGCAACGAGGTACCCGAGGGCTTCCATCCGCCGAGCGGTCTCGGAATCGATCATTCTTCGGCTGGGTTTCGTTGCGTCCGCGAGCACACGCTCTACGTGCGCTTCCAACCGCGCCCTCGCCTGGGTTGCATCATCGGCGGCCTGGCTCTCGAGCAGGTTCTGCACCTGATGCGGATCGGCACCGATGTCGTAGAGCTCCGGACTGGGTCCGTGGATGTAGGCGAATTGTTCTCCGCGTGTCGCAGAGAGCGGAGCCCAGCCGAAATCGAGCTGCGGCGCGAGCGTTTCTGCGTAGATGGGTGTATCGCTCGCTCGATCTACTTCGACGAGCGAGGGAAGAGCACTCGAATCGAGAGGCGGTAGCTTCGCCAGGGAAGCGAGCGTGGGACCGACAGCGGCATTCGACACCGGATCGCTACGGCGGTTGCCCGCATTCAATCCGGGCCCCCGAAGCAGCAAGGGAACCCGGAGAACGCTTTCGTACAGGAAATAGCCGTGGGTCGACTCACCGTGTTGGCCCAGGCCTTCTCCGTGATCCGAGGTCAGCGCCACCACCGTGTTCGCCCATCGGTCCCTCGAGCGTAGAGCTTCCAGGAGCCGACCCAGCTCTGCGTCGGTATAGGCGATCTCGGCAACGTAGGGCGAACCGGGGAAGCGTGACTTATGAGGCTCGACCGGGTGGTAGTCCGCATGCGGATCGTAGTAGTGCACCCAGAGGAAGAACGGAGCATCGACGGACTCGACCCAGCGCAGGGCCTGGTCCGTCACCTCCCCTGCGGATCGTTCGACGAAGCCACTCCCGCTGGAGCGGTGTTCCCCGAAATGATCGTCGTAGAGATCGAAGCCCTGTTGGAGGCCGAACTGCGAGGAGAGCACGAACGCGCCAAGGACCGCACCGGTGGCCCAGCCGCCCTCCCGGAATTCCTCCGCCAGCGTGCGCGCTTCATTGCGAAGGAAGTACACCCCGTTGTGTCGGACACCATGTTGGGGAGGCAGGAGCCCGGTCATCATCGAGGCGTGGGCAGGCAACGTCAACGGTGCCGTCGTCAGGGCGCTCTCGAAGAGGACGCTCTCCTCGGCGAGGCGATCGATGTTGGGTGTGGCCCCGTGGTCCGCGCCGTAGGCACCGACATGATCCGCGCGCAGGGTATCGATCGTGATCAGAACGACATCCGGGGCGTCGACCGGGGCAACCCGCGCGGATGCGAGTTCGCCGGCGACCTCCACGCCCTTCGTCCGCGCTGAGGGCTCCGGGTTCTCTCTGAGCTCCAGATCGCTACAAGCGATTGCCAACGACAGGCCGATGAGTCCCGCCGCCCAACGAATTCCGGAACCGTTCGTCTCCATACTTCCCCCCAGGAGGGGGGAATCGGCCTGTCAGGCCGAAGACTTGAACACTCTCTTGCGTGGTGCTGAGCTGGCGGATTCAGCCCAGGAGAGCGCTCAGGAACGAGGATGGAACCAGCATCGTCAGGATCGCCGCGACGGCGATGGACGGCGCGAATCCGAACGGCATGTTGGCCGCTCCGCGGAAGAGCGCCACCCCGCCGCCCCAGATGAGGCCAACGACCGCCGCCAGGATGATGGTCCACAAGACACCGACCGGGCCGAGGCAGACACCGATCAAGGCCATCAGCTTCACGTCGCCAAAGCCCAGGCCCGGAAACCACGTCCAGTAGTCGAGGCTTCCCGGGGTTGGCATCTCTTCGCCTTCGCCGGGCCAATGCGGAAAGCGGCGACCCATCGCCGCCGAGATCCGCGCGTGGGCAAAACCCACGGTCCAGAGAAAACCAGCTCCCACCAGCCCCCCCGTGAGACTCACCAACCAGGCCGAAAGGGCAGGCTCACCAAGCAGCCACCGCGTGGTGGGAACGATCGCCAGCGCGACCAACGTACCCCCGACGCTGATGCCATCGGGAATGAACTGATGATCGAAATCGATCACGGCCGCCGCGATGAGCGCAGCGCTGAAACCGGCCCACACCAGCATCATCGGATCCGGACCGAAGCGGAGCGCGATGGCGGCGAAGACCAGGCCAGTCACGAGTTCGAGGAGGGGATAGCGGAGCGGGATGCTCACCTGGCAATGGCGGCAGCGTCCTCGCAGCAGGATGTACGAAACGAGCGGAATGTTGTCCCAGGAAGCGATCTGCACGCCACATCGGGGACAGCGAGACCGCGGCTGAACGATGGACTCGCCTTCGGGGACCCGGTGGATCACCACGTTCAGGAAGGAGCCGACCACCAACCCGAACGCAAATGCGAGCCCCGTCAGGACCCAGAGTTCTTCGCTGGCTGTCACGCTCGAAACCTAGCCACCGCTCCGTTTTACCGGAAGTCCCGGCGCTCGAAGACGACGACGGCGACGGTGAGAAAACCAATGCACCAGCCAATACCCATGACGAATGACCAGGCCACTTCTTCCGGCGGAATCGGCAGGCCGTGAACGGCCTCGATCGTCCAGTTGAAGGACTCGAGGTCGGGAAAGATGCGATGGATCCACACCGTCAACGTCTTGGCTGTAGTGGATTCCGCGATCTCTCCGAGGGCTCGGATATCCCGCGTGATGTGCCCCACCACGTAGAGCCCGACGCTGTAGCAAGCCGCGAGAAAGGGGGTCGCAAACGACGAGAACAGGGTCGCGAGTGCCACCAGAACCGCGAGTTCCAATGCGGTGGCCACCAACGCCACCGCGTGGCCGCCATTCAGAGGTGCATCCATCGACCATGAGACGAAGACGAAGCCTGCCGACATGATCGCCAGCTGCAGCCAGAGCGTGGTCACGAGGCCCAGGTACTTGCCGACCAGGAAGTCTGCGCGCGAAACCGGCTTGGAGAGAATCGTGAAGATCGTGCGGCGGTCGACTTCCCGGTGCACGAGGCTGACGCCGATGAAGATGGCAATCGCCGCTCCGAACATCCGAATCGACGCCAATGCCACATCCTGGAGGATGCGCTCGCGCTCCACGTAGGAAAGAGTGGCAAGAAGGAAACTCGCACCGATCAGGACGAGCGCGAAGAAGAGCAGGATGTAGAGCACCTTGTTTCGAACGGCGTCCCGGACGGTGTTCTCGGCAATTGCAGCGATCGCGAGTATGTTCACCGGCTTTCCTCCCCATCTCGGGGTTTCGGCTCGTGAATGGCGCGCAAGAAGAGATCTTCGAGAGCTGCCCCTGCGGGCGCAACGCCTCGCACGGCACCTCCTTGCGCCAGGACCCTGCCAAGAACTGCGTCGACGCTCTTCTCGGGGACGCGGATCTCGACCCTCTCACTTCGCCCGCGGAGCTCGGCGCGGAACTCGCCCTGGAGAGACTCCGCCAGCTCGGGCGTCAAGCCCGTCACGTTGATGTCGACCAACTGCCCGTCGCTCCCGGGGAGCTCGTGGACGGGGCCTTCGTGGACGATGCGACCCTCGGCGATGATGGCGACCCGGTCGCAGATCACTTCCACATCCGAAAGGATGTGGGTGTTCATGAAGACGGTCTTGCCCGATGAATGGAGCTGCAGGATCAGGTCGCGAATCTCCTTTCGCCCCACCGGATCGAGACCGCTCATGGGTTCGTCCAGGAACACGATCTCCGGATCGTGAACGAGGGCCTGAGCGATGCCGATCCGCTGCAACATGCCCTTCGAGTAGGAGCGGAGCCGGAGGTTTCCCGCATGAGACAGCCCGACGCTCTCGAGGAGTTCGTCGATCCGGCGATCGCGGACCGAGCCCTCGACCCCGGAGATCTTCGCATAGAAGTTCAGGATCTCCCGACCCGTAAGGAAATCGTAGAAGTAGGGGGCCTCTGGCAAGAACCCGATCCGACTCCGCACAGCGGTCTCTCGCACATCGCAACCCAGGATCGACGCATGCCCCTCGGTTGCCCTGATCAGGCCCAGCAAGACCTTCAGGAGTGTCGTCTTGCCCGCACCGTTGGGGCCTATGAACGCGAAGACCTCTCCGCGATGCACCTCGAGATCGATCCCGTGAAGAACGCGTTTGCGCGTGAGGCCAAAGCCCGGGCGGAAATCCTTGATGAGGCCCTCGACCTGCACCACGATTTCAGGTGCGCTCACGGAGTTTCTCCTTCTTCATCCGTCTTCTCATGAAGCTGCTCGATCAGCATGCGACTGGTGCCATCGAGCTTCGGTACGTACCGGAAGCGGAGCTTCTCGGAGACGATCACGCCCTCGTCATTCAAGACCCATGACGAGCCATTCGGCTCCTCGGGAAGTCTTGCCAACACCGGGGGCTCCACATGGAGAAGTTCCTCGACCGCCACGAGGTCACGACCCTGGCGGCGCTTGAACTCCTCGCGGGCCCGATCCAGCAGGCGCGCCCGGGATTCCGCCTCGATCTCGAGAAGTGCCCGTTGATATTCTGCTTTCGCCACCGGATCTTCCGTGCGTCGCAGCATCTCGTTCAGGAATGCTGCCGACACGTCGAGCCCCTCGCCCTGGCTCTTCAGCCGGGCGACCATGCGCGGGAGGTAGCGAGGTGCACCGGGAAGCCCCAGCGCGGGTTCCAGGGCTTCAGCCGCTTTCTCGCTATCACCGAGCCAATAGAAGTAGTTGAAGGCCAGGTAGAAGCGATTGCGCCACTCGTCCGGATGATGCTCGATGCCACGCTCGAGCAGGCGATTCGCCGTCCGGACGGCTGGCACATCGTCGGTCATCCACAGGGCCGCAAACCGGTAGGGATGATCGACCCAGGGATCGAGCTGCGTCAGCAGGTCGACCAGCGCGCCGATTCGATGGCTCCGGCCGGCGGTGCCCCTTGCGTCGCCGCCGATCTGCACGGCTTGCATCCAGTAGAGATCCGAAGCCAGCGCATCGAATCCAAGTGACGCCACCCGTACCAGGTTCGCGTCGGGAACGGGGGCCTCACCTTCGGCACGACGCGGCGTGGTCGGAAGCTGCCTGTGGGCACCCGCGATCACCACGCCGACCAGCGCGAGCAGCACGATCTGCTTCATCCCCCCCTGCAAGCGTGCCTCCGTCTAGAACTCGTTCCGGCCGTCTGCTGCAGCACAGGGGCCGACCACGTTGAATGCGCCGGCGGGCTGTGCCGGATCGATGACGCCCGCACCCGCGCAGCCCAGTGCATGGCTCGAGGCCGGGCCCAATGACGCGCCCGGGACCGGGTGCACGTAGGCGAAGTCCGAGGTGATGCCGTCGCCATCCAGGTCGCCCAGCGCAGAGACCGTGAACGCGGTCAGGCCGGCGTTCACGTCGGCTCCGTATTGGAAGAATACCGAGCCCTCTGGCACGAACCCGACGGTATCGAAGCTGACGGCACCGCCGCCGATCCAGCGCTGCTTCTGGGGACCGGGCGCAGCGGCCGGGGTCGCAGCGGCTGCCAGATACCCGCCCTGTTCCGCGAAGTATGCGTTCTGGGCGGTGGCCGCACCTTTGAGGTTGGCCCTCACCTCGACCAGCTTGCTTCGGGTCTGAAACCTCTGGAAGCTCGCGATCCCGGTAGCGGCAAGGATGCCGATGATGGCGACCACGATCATCAGTTCGATCAGCGTGAAACCGGATCGATGAGATCGACGAAGAGTCATGAAGGCCTCGAACTCGTGGGTTACACCGTGGGACATCGCCGGTCGTTCCCTCCAGGGATCGGCAGAATCCCGAGGAACCTGTAGTCACAGGCAAAGCGGCGTGCAGAAAAAGAAAGAGGGGGGCTGGCTTGCGCCAGCCCCCCTCCCATTGGCTCGCGAAGAGTCAGAGTCCTTAGAACTGGCTCTGGCCGTCCATCGCTTCGCAGGCGCCCACTGCATTCAGCAGGTCCTGAGCACCACCATTGGCGTTGTACGCGCCCGTGGCGGCGCAGTTGCCGTCGCCGAGGCCCGCTGCGGCCGAACCCGCGGTGGCTGCCGGAATCGGATGGACATACACGAAGTCCGAGAAAACGGCGTCGCCATCAAGGTCCGAGGCGCTCTCGGCGGTGTAGTCCGTGGACGCACCGTTGATCGTCACGGCGTACTGGAAGAACACGGAACCTTCCGGTGCCCAGCCCATCGTGTCGAAGCCGGTGCCGGTGCTCCAGGCGGTCTTCTGGTTGGTACCACCCGTCGCCGGGACGCCCGCGGACTGGGCGATGTAGACGCCGTACTCGGCAAAGTACGACTCTTCTGCGGTACGGATGCCCGCCAGGTTGGTCCGGGCTTCACCCGTCTTCGAGCGGAGCTGGAAGCGGAGGAAGTTCGGAATGGCGATGGCCGCCAGAATTCCGATGATGGCGACCACGATCATCAACTCGATGAGGGTGAAGCCGCGCTTGCGGTTGAGAAGCTTTCGCATGGGTTCTTGTCTCCTTGTCCGAGCGTTGCCTTCGCGGGCGACCTGCCTGCGACGTGCCTGGCCCGCGGGCCTCAACTCGGATCGGCGTTCGCGAAGGGGAAAAGCAACAGACGTGCCAAACATCACAGGACGCTCCACGGATCGGCAGGTACCGGCGCAACCTGTAGACACAAAGGCGGCAGTCGCGATCGGTCCATCTCGGCCTGGGGCGATTCACCCAGCGATCCAGTGACGGAATCCGTCACTTTGGCGACGAGAACCGTCACTCGTTGCGATGCGCACACGCTGGAAAGCCGCCATTGACACCCGCCGGATGGGGGGTACGGTTGCGGCCCCTTTGCGCTCCCTTCGTCTAGTGGCCTAGGACGCGGCCCTCTCAAGGCTGAAACACGGGTTCGACTCCCGTAGGGAGCGCCACCTGCTCCGCCACATCTGAACTGGAAAGGCCCGCCCGTTTGCCGGACTTCGCCTTTGCCTTCCTGGATTGCGAGTTTGGTGGCCTCGACCCGGAACTCCACGACATCACCGAGATCGGGGTGATCGTGACGGACTACGGTCTCGCGGAGCAGGCCGAGAACGAGTGGAAGGTGTTCCCGCGGCCAGAGCGGGTCACGCCGGAAGCCGCCGCCATCTTCAAGTACGAGCCGGAGGTCTGGAAGGCCGAAGGGGTCGGCATCCGGCAGGCCCTGACCGAAGTGGCCGACCTCTGCCCCAAGGGCAAGGTGGTCGTACCCGCGGGCCAGAACGTGCGCATGGACGTCATGTTCCTGCAGCGGGCGTACCAGAAATGCGGCATCCCCTACCCCTTCGACTATCACGTGATCGACCTGGCAACGCTCTTCTACGCCTGGTCGCTGGTGGAAGGCGAAACCGTCCCCGCGCTCTCCTTGCGTCAGGCGGCGACGACGGCCGGGCTCATGAAGGGCTCGGTCGCCCATCGGGCGCTGGCCGATGCGCGCTTGACCCTGGAGACGTTCCGCTACTACGTGGGCCGACTCGCACCGCGGCCGCTCCCCGACGAGCCTGCTGGTCCGGCGGGGCCTGGGGACGATCCCACTTCCTGAGCCGGTGAAGCGAGCTTGCGCCGCCACTTGCGTGCGGCCCGGTGGTCGAAGCGCGCGAGCATTGGCAGGAGCAGTCGGGCTGCCAGGCTTCCCGGGCGAAACACCAACGCCGAGCCGAAATCGATCAGGATGGGATCCCCATCCTCCCCCAGCAGGACATTGCTGCGATGCCGGAGATCCAGATGGACCACGCCCCGGGCATGCATTGCATCCAGTGCGCGATCGAGGCGGTCGGCGAATTCCGGAGGCACCTCTCCTTGAAGCTTGCTGCCCATACGCCGGCCCGGCCGGTACTCGACGGCAAAGGCCAGGGCATCGATCCGCCCCCGGAAGGCAGGCACGCTCGGATGGCCGTCCAACACCTGCCACGCCCGCGCCTCCCGACTCGTCACCCAGGGGCCCAGGGTCCTTCGCACGAGCGCGGAGCGCGGAGCGAAATCCTTCACGACGAGCTGGGTGCCGGAAACCTCGATGCAGTAGACATCGGGGTTTCGTCGCCCACCGCGATTGAGCAGCTCGCGCGGTAGTCGGTCGAGCTCGCTTCGGCTCGGAAGAGCACTGCGAATCGGGGGAGAGGCGGACACCGAAGGGAGTATGAGAGCTTGCTGCCGTGGTGGCTAGCGCTGGTTCGGCCCGGGCCCCTTCGTGTAGCGGGATTGGATCATCTGCCAGAGCTCGTCTCGGAGCTCTTCCTTGAACACCGGGTCTGCCTGATCGGGGCGAAGATCCCCCTCGAGGAACTCTCGAAGCTCCTCTGTGGAAAATTCTGCCGCCAGCTCTCGTTTCACGTTCTGCTCCCGACGCTCGATTCGATCCCTGTCATTGCGTTCCGGAACTTGCGGGTCGTTCGAAGAGGCGCGACCAGAGCGCGTTCGCCAACGTTCCCGAAGCCGTGTGGCAAGACGCGGGATCAAGTCGCCCTCGCCCTTTCCTGGCTATCCGCTTCCAACAACAACCGTTTCACCCGATACAATCCGGACCGGATGGCGTCTCCAGATCGGTCCGTGCGTTGCGAGATCTCTTGGATCGAAAGATTATGGACGTGTCGTAACAGGAAGGCTTCCGCCTGCCACGAAGCAACACCCTCTAATCGCGTATGGATGGCGCGGGCATAGCGACTCATCTCGAGATGATCCTCGGGCGTGCATGCCCAGAGGGCCGAATCGGAGGCCAGGATGCCTGGCCCCGCTTGCTCCACGCGCTGGTCGTGGACCCGATGGCGTCGCAGATGGTTGTAGACCGTGTTCTTGGCGACGCCGTAGATCCACGCCAAGGGGGTCGAGCGACCGGCCCAACCCTCGGAGGATCGGAAGACGACGGTAAACGTCTCCTGGGTCAGCTCTTCCGCGTCTGCATGGTTGCGCACGCGCACGTAGACGAAGCTGTAGATGCGTTGGAAGTAGCGCTCATAGAGCACGTCGAAGTGCTCTTCGCTGCCGGTGCACACCCGGGCCAAGAGGGCCTCGTCCGTCCAGGTCGAGGGCGGACCCGTCTCCGCTTGCGGTCCGAGTCCGGAAGCGGACACGCCGGGGCCGGCGACCTCCGCACCATCATCTGCAGTCTTGCTCGTCCGGTCTCGGTTGCCGGACGCTCGCAGTTCTCGAACCAGGGCCAACGCGGACTCCTCGCGTGTGCCCTTCCCAGTTGGAGACCCGGCCGGACCCCCCATTCGGGGTCTCCAGTAAGGAAGTGGTGCGAGCCGGCCCTGCGTGTCAAGAAATCGTGCGCTACCCCTCAAACCTGACACCCCCGGGGGAAGCCCCGGGGGTGTCAGGGGAGACTCGAACCCAGTTGCAGGGAGCCGGGTGGGCCGATTGGATCAGGCCTGGAGGATCTGCTCCAGCCCCGGTGCTGCCTGGGCAATGGCGCGGCGCATCCGATAGAGGTTGGCCTTCACGGCATCCTCGGACTTCCCGAGACTTCCGGCGATCGAACGGATCGACTGCCGACGCAGGTGTTTCAGGTGGAAGATCCGGCGCTGGAGAGGCGTCAGTTGCGTTTCGATCACCTCCTCGCAATGAGCCAACATCCGGCGAGCGTCGACGGCGCGATCGGTCGGAACGGACGGCGTCGCCAGATCCTGGGCCGCCGGGGCATCGAGCGACTCGAAACGAGGCCGCACGCCGCGGAAACGGCGGTTCACCTTGTTGCGGGTGATCCCGAAGATCCAGACCAGCAGACTGGAAGTACCGGCATAGGTATGGAGGGCCTTGTAGACGGTGACGAAGACTTCCTGGGTGACGTCCTCGGCATCGCCCGCGTCTCGCAAGCGCTTCACGGCGAACCCGTAGACCCGCGGGAAGTAGGCCTCGTACAGAAGGTCGAAATGGGCGCGGCTGCCGCCCAGGATCTTCTCTACGAGCTCTGCGTCGCTCTCCCAGGGGGTGTTGTTACGACGGGACTTTCGGCGCGGGGGCGTCGCGATCTTGGTGCGGCTCGTAGCAGCCCTTTCGGGGGCAGGCTTGCTCTCGGCGCGCGAGGACGGGACGACCATGGGGGGGGGCGATTGGGTCGGCACGGAATCTCCCTGGCGGTGGATGGCTCTCAAAGGTGGTGGGGACCGAGGTCCTGTGCGGCTAGAGAGCAAGCCTCGTGCCATGGACTCTGAGTCGGGGGTACAAACACACAACTAGCTGGAAAGACTGAGCTTTACGCGAAGTCAGGCGCCCCCGGGGGTATGAACAGAACTGCCATGTGAGAAAACAAATTCCGTTCTAGGGAGTTTGAGTGGAACCCTGTGAACTCGTTTCCGCACCCTGGCTCGGGTGGGAGCGAATGGGTGTTCTCGCCCGCTAGAGCTTTCCGGGAATGATCCACCAGGTGCCTTGCAAGCGCTCCCAGCGATCCACCCGCTCGAGCGCCGTGGTGCCCGGGCGCAGGGGCTGGGAATCATCTCCCACCAGACGGGTGACCACCTCTGCCTCTCCGGGACCCTCCAGCCGGAATTCGACCACATCCAGGGAGAGCGGCAGATTGCGCTCGAAGTGGGCTTCGGTAAGCGCCTGCGCCATCCCTGCGTAGTAGTCGGAAAACGCGCCCTCGCTGCGGAAGAAATCCCGGAGCCGCTCGTCCCGATAGGTCGTGATGTCGTTGAAGCGGCGTTGAGCAAGCTTCCCGTAGAAATCCTGGGCGCGCTCGAAGAAGCGGATGACGCTGGCGTCCTCGGCCATCACCAGACCTTGATCGAGATCCGGTGCCGGACCGGTGGCCTGCTCGGATCCAAAGGGCCAGAGCGCACAGCCCGCCAGCCCCCCGCCAACCCACAGCATCGCCGCAACGAGGATCACGCGAATCATCGACTCCCCCTTCTCTTCTTCAAGCTGAGTTCCGCCTGGGCGGCGGCCAATCGGGCCACCGGCACCCGAAACGGCGAACAGGACACGTAGTCGAAGCCCAGGCTCGTGCAAAATCGAATGCTCTTCGGATCACCGCCGTGCTCCCCGCAAATCCCGATCTTCAGATTCCGATCGGTCCGCCGGCCGCCCTCGACTCCGAGCTGCATCAACCGGCCGATTCCCGCCTCATCGATCGAGACGAAGGGATCATCCTCGAGAATGCCGCCCTCCACGTACTCCGAGAGGAACTTGCCGGCGTCATCCCGGGAAAGCGCATAGGCGGTCTGGGTCAAATCGTTGGTCCCAAACGAGAAGAAATCGGCGAAGCGTGCGATCTCATCCGAGGTGAGTGCCGCCCGAGGCACCTCAATCATCGTGCCGATCAGGGGCCGAATACGGCGTCCCCCGTGGGCCGTCTGGACGCTGGCGAACTCCTTCAGGGCCAGCTCGCGGAGGATTTCGAGCTCCCCCACATGAGAAATCAGCGGCAGCATGATCTCCGGCCGGACCTTCGTTCCCTCACCCGCCACTTGATAGGCGGCCTCGAGAATCGCCCGTACCTGCATACGGTAGATCTCCGGATAGCTGATACCGAGCCGACAGCCCCGATGTCCTAGCATCGGATTGAATTCCCTGACCGCCTCGACTTTCGCGCGCAGTGCGGCCGCGGAAATATCCAAGGCATTGGCGACGGCCCGAATATCCTCGTCGGAATGGGGCAAGAACTCATGGAGCGGCGGATCGAGCAACCGGATCGTTACCGGCAACCCATCCATCGCACGAAAGATGCCCTCGAAATCCGCCCGCTGCATCGGCAAGAGCTTCTCGAGGGCGCGCTCCCGAGCGCGGGTATCGCTGGCCAGGATCATTTCTCGCACCGCAAGGATGCGCGCAGGTTCGAAGAACATGTGCTCGGTGCGACACAGGCCGATGCCCTCGGCCCCGAATTCGCGAGCGACCGCCGCATCCTCGGGCGTATCCGCATTCGTGCGTACGCCTACTTTGCGCATGCGGTCTGCCCAGCGCATCAGCTCTGCGAAGGAACCGCCAAGCTCGGGCGTCACCGTCGGAACTTCCCCCCGGATCACTTCACCTCGGGTGCCGTCGAGGGTGAGGAAATCACCGTCTCGGAAGACGTGCTCGCCGAGGCGCACCTCATGGGCGTTCAAGTCGACCTGGAGGCTGCTGCAGCCCGCCACGCAACACTTCCCCATCCCGCGCGCCACGACGGCCGCATGGGAGGTCATTCCGCCGCGGGCCGTCAGGATGCCTTCGGCCGCATGCATCCCGTGAATGTCGTCCGGGGAGGTATCCAGCCTCACCAGGATCACCTTCTCGCCGGTCTTGGCTCGGGCCTCGGCCTCGTCCGCCGCGAGCACGATCCGCCCCACCGCCGCACCGGGCGAAGCCGGCAGGCCGCGCGCGACGATTTCGCGCGGCGCTTCCGGATCCAGGGTCGGATGAAGCAACTGATCCAGTGAAGAAGGCGAAATCCGCAAGACGGCCTCTTCCCGACTGATCAATCGCTCCTTGGCCATCTCGACGGCAATCCGAACGGCGGCCTGGGTCGTGCGTTTGCCTGTCCGGGTCTGCAACATCCAGAGTTTTCCCTTCTGGATGGTGAACTCGATGTCCTGCATGTCCCGGTAGTGCTTCTCCAGCCGCCTGGTGATCCGCACCAGTTCCTTGTAGGCGACGGGCATCTCCATCTCGAGCGTGGGCAGTTCGGCCGAGTCTTCCTGCTTGCTCTCCTCGTTGATGGGCTGGGGCGTGCGAATTCCTGCGACGACATCTTCGCCCTGGGCGTTGGTCAGGTACTCGCCGTAGAAGTTCTTCTTGCCCGTGGAGGGATCTCGTGTGAACGCCACACCAGTCGCACAGCCATCCCCCATGTTCCCGAACACCATCGCCTGCACGTTGACCGCCGTGCCCCACTCTCCCGGAATGTCATGGATGGCGCGGTAGCGACGCGCCCGGTCGTTCTCCCAGGAGCGAAAGACAGCGCTCACGGCGCCCCAGAGCTGCTCCTCGGGATCCTGGGGAAAGGGCCGACCCGTGTGCTCCTGAACGATCTCGAGATAGTCCTGAACCAGGGTGCGCCAGTCGTCACCGCTGAACTCCGTATCGAGTTCGACATCCCGTGCATCCTTCAACGCCTCGAGGCGATCCTCGAACCGATCGTGCGGGATCTCGAGCACCACATCACCGTACATCTGGATGAAACGCCGATAGCTGTCGTAGGCAAACCGATCATCGGCTGACGCCGCCAGGCCAACGACCGTCTCGTCGTTCAGGCCCAGGTTCAGCACCGTGTCCATCATTCCGGGCATCGAAGCCCGTGCACCAGAGCGGACCGAGAGCAACAACGGCGCCGCAGAATCGCCGAAGGTCTGTCCCATCCCCTTCTCCACTTTGGAGAGCGCGGCGAGCGCGGCCTTCCGCACTTCGGCGGACAGGCGCCCGTGGGCCCGGTTGTACTCGGTGCAGACGGCCGTCGAGATGGTAAAGCCGGGCGGGACCGGTACACCCAGGCGGGTCATCTCCGCCAGGTTGGCGCCCTTGCCCCCGAGCAGGTCCTTCATCTCGGCGCGGCCGTCCGCTTTGCCGTCGCCGAAGAAGAAGACCTTGCGAGCGACCGGTCGCTTCCGAGCCGGGCGCGGCGCCGTCGCCTTCCGACGCAGTGCGGCCTTCTTGCGAACGGATCGCTTCTTGGGCTTGGCCGCCTTCGTGCCAGCCTTCTTCGTGGAGGCCTTTCTCCGTGCCGGCCGCCGCGAAGACGCCGCTTTCTTGCGGACGGTCAAGATCCTGACTCCAGCCTCTCCTGCACGTAAGCCGCGAGGCCTTCCAAGGGGATCCGTTCCTGCGACATGTCGTCGCGCTCACGGACCGTGACCTGATGATCGTCTTCCGAATCGAAGTCGTAGGTGATGCAGAGCGGGGTCCCGACTTCATCCATGCGCCGGTAACGCCGGCCGATGTTGCCGGCATCGTCGTAGAAAACGTTCCAACGCTTGCGAAGGTCCGCTGCGATCTTGAGTGCCGGCTCCTTCAACTTCTTCGAGAGGGGAAGTACCGCTGCCTTGATGGGAGCGACGTGAGGCGAGAGGCGAAGCACGGTCCGCGTCTCCCCGCCCTCTAGCGTCTCTTCGGCGTAGGCAGCGCAGAGCAGTGCCAGCGTGGTCCGGTCCATTCCGACCGAGGTCTCGATGACCGCGGGGGTGAACCGCTCCTTCGTCTCCTCGTTCATCACGACCAGATCCTTGCCCGAGAACTCCGTGTGCTGGGTGAGGTCGTAGGTCCCGCGGTCGTGAATTCCTTCGATCTCCTGCCAGCCGAACGGAAACTCGAACTCGATATCGATGGCCCGGCTGCAGTAGTGAGCGAGTTCGTCGTCACCATGAGGCCGGGTCCTGAGGTTGGCATCGTTGAAACCAAGATCGTGATGGAAGCGCAGGCGCTGCTCTTGCCAATGTTCAAACCACTCAGTGCTGCTGCTCGGATGGATGAAGAACTCCAGCTCCGCCTGCTCGAATTCCCGACTTCGAAAGGTGAAGTTCCGCGGGTTGATCTCGTTGCGAAACGCCTTGCCGATCTGAGCGATCCCGAAGGGGACCTTCTGACGCGCGACCTCTCGCACGCGCCGGAAGTCCGTAAAGATCGAACCACAGGTCTCGGCGCGCAGGTAGGCCGTTGCCGACGCATCAGCCTGGGCCCCGATCTGCGTGCGCATCATCAGGTTGAAATCACGCGCCTCGGTGAGATCGCAATCCGTGAGGCGACGTTTCTTCGGCGCCTCGGGACACGGTTGATCCAGCTGATCGGCCCGGAAGCGGCGCTTGCAGGTACGACAATCGACCATCGGATCACTGAAGTGCTCGACGTGACCAGACGCCTCCCACGTGCGCGGGTGGGTGATGATCGCGCTGTCGATGCCCTCCACATCGTCCCGATCCCGCACGGTGCGCTGCCACCAGAAGGCCTTCAAGTTGTTCTTCAGCTCGACGCCGAGCGGACCGTAGTCCCAGAATCCATTGATCCCGCCGTAGATTTCGCCGGACGGGAAGATGAAGCCCCGGCGAGCACAGAGGGACACGATGTCCTCCATGCGCACGCTTGCGGCGGCCGGGCTGGGCGAGCTCTGCTGGTTCTTCTCGGTCATCGGGCTCCGCCGGTCGACATCTGCCGGTTCTTCATGCTCATCGGGCTTCGCCGGTGGCTTTCGGTTCGAGAGGGCGAGGCGGGAGTCTTCCGTTCGCCTCCGGGGGTGTCAATTGGGCGTCCAGGAATGTGACGCTACGGAGGTCGAGGCCCACATGGAAACGCAGGAAACGCGCGATCAGTACGCGGGCCTCCTCCAACGCACCCCCTCGCAGGGAGAGCCGGCCGAGTTGGGGCGTCGCCAGGCTGCGGCTCTGCTGCAGGGCCCTGAGCGTCCCCACGTGCACCGGCAGCAGATGCTGGCCCTCGGCGAGACAACGGGAGCAATACGGGCCGCCATCGCCCACATGAAAGCCGACCGGGCCCGCACTCCCGTCTGGCACTTCCCCGCAGCGCACGCAGGTCATGAGCTCCGGGCCGATGCCGAGGGCATCGAGGGCCCGGACCTCGAGGAGCACTCGCAGGCCCGCATCCGGGCTTCGATCGTCGATCAGTTCGAGAGCCGCGATACCAAAGGCGAACAACCTGTGGTGATCGACCCGTGCGCCGCCCTCCGGTGCCAACCGGTCGAGCAGCTCGAGCAGATAGCAACCAAGAGCGAAGCGCCGCGGATCCGAACGGGGCCCATGGAGCGTCCGGCGCAGGCGCGCGTGCTCGAGACGAGCCATCGATGTGGGCCGGCGGCGCTCGATCTGGACATCGAGGTGGTTGAAGAAATCCAGCGTGCCCGGGAATCGCTTCTTCGAGCGCCGGGCGCCCTTGGCAATCACCGTCAGCCGACCCGTATCCGGAGTCAGCAGATGGAGGATGAGATCCGACTCACCGAAATCGACACTCCTGAGAATGAGGGCCTGGGTGTGGAGGGTCGGCACGAAAGCAGGGTAACAGCCAGGAAGCGGGGACGTTCTTTCCGATGTTTCCGTTACTCGGTTTCCCGCTCTGCGGGAAACCGAGTAACGGAAACATCGGAAAGAACGTCCCCGCTTCCGCCTTGGCGGTGTTCAATCCTGCCGAAGCGCGCGCTGCTCTTCTGCCAGGACGCGGACCGGATCCCGACGGAGAAGCCCGGGTTCGTTCGCGCTTCGCCCGGCGGAATCGGCAGGTTCCACCGCCGGCCCCGAGGATGTGAGGCTCATGACGACGACGGCACACATCGCCGCGAACAGACTGATGCCTACGGCAATGCCGACCAGCGCACTAACGCGAGGCCAGCGGCGGCGGGGGCCAAGCTCCGGCTCCGCGAGCAGCCGGGCGACGGTCTCATCGGGATCGAGTCCGATGGCAATGGCGACGGTGCGTACGAAGCCCCGCACGAAGCCGTCCGAGAGGCCGTCGAAAGCCCCGCTCTCCAGTCGTTCCAAGGACCGGCGGGGGACCCGCGTGAGTGCGACGACTTCGTCGAGTTCCATCCCGCGCAGCTTGCGCTGGCGCGCCAGGTACCGGCCGATGGAAGGCGGCTTCGGTGCGTCCGCCTCGTCCGGCCCGCCCTTCAGCGGAGACGATCCAGATACTCCTCGGATCGTTTGCCCCATGGTCCGCTAGGCCTCTGTGCCGCGGAGGCTGTCAGATACTCGACGGCCCGATCGCGGTTTCCCTGCGCAATGAAGATCTCAGCGAGCCGATAGTTCGCTTCGGCCTGGGCCAGCGGCCCCGGTCCGAGCTCGACGACCCGCTCGAAGCGCTTGATCGCACGTTCATTGTTTCCGCGCGCCGCTTCGATGATGCCGAGGCTGAGGACCGGACGCCAGTAGCCACTATGATATTCGGTCGCCATCTCGAGGGCCTCGGTGGCCGGCACGAGTTGGCCCAGCTTGTAGTAGGCCCAGCCCTGGTTGGTAAGCGCTGCCCAGGGCAAGGGAAAGGTCGGATCGTCGATCAGCATTTCGGTCAATGCGATCGCTTCGCCGTAGCGTTCCAGCTGGATGTAGATCGCCGAAAGGGTCAGGCTGGCCTGCTGGAAGTCCGCGTCGACGGCCAACGCCTTCAGCAGATGCTGCTCCGCATCGGCAGAGCGCCCTTTGCGTCGGTAAGCGTCCGCCAGAGCGAGCTGGGTCCACTTGTCCTTGGGATTCATCTCCTCCGAAACGCGCAACTCGCGAATCGCAAGCTCGATGCGCCCCTCTCGCATATGACCCGTACCCACGTTGTAGTGAGCAGCCGCCCGGCGTTCGGCCTGGTCGGAGCCGACCGCCGCTTTCCCAGGCCTGGAGGTATCCGCGACGTCTTTCGGGCTGCCGCCAGACGTGGCACAACCCGAAGCGAAGACGGCGCAGGCCATCAAAGCAAGAACCAACGACAGGATTCGACGATTTCGATCGTGACTTGTCACGGAGTTGCCTCCTTCAAAAAGTAGAGAGGATGCGGGCCAACCATTTCCGACGATCCTCGTCGGACGCAGGCTTTCGTTTCTTCACCAGTCTCAGACGGCCAAGAGCAGCCTTGCGAAGGCGACCTCCCTTCGCGACGGCCGGGGCCAGGGGCCGATCGGAATCGGCCTCGTGCAGCACCGGCGTGTCATCTTCTGTGGAAGCACACCCGGTCGAGGGTTCGTCGGCTTCCGACGCATTCGCGGCCTGGGTGGGCTCGACGCTCACGGGGGATTCGCCAACCAGTCCATCGGCGTCGGGGAGGTTCGCCTCGGCGTCGGAGGCGTCGCCGCCAATGGCGGACTCGTCGGATTCGAGCTCCGGCCCGACACCGTCCTCGGGATCGGATTCGGAATCGGAGAACTCCGGCGAAACGATCTCTGGTCGCTGAGGCTCCGTAACGGCTTCCGATGAGGCCGAGCGGAATTTGGTCAGCATCGGTGCGGCCGGCTGGACGCCTTCGGCCTCGGAGAGGGCAGGCGTACCGTCGGCCGCGAGAGCGTCCTCCACCAACGAGGTGAGCGCGTTCGTATCGGGCGGCGGCGAGACTTCGGGTGCCGGCTCCGCCGAGACCTCGGGGGCCGGATCCGGTGTGGGTTCGAGGGCTGGGGCCGACTGGCCCGCCGCGACCGGTTCGTCCACGGTGGCTTCGTCGATCGCCTCGACCAGAAGAAGCTCCAGCTCGTCGGGCTCGTCTTCTTCCTCGACGAACTCGAAGCTGGCTTCCTCCACCGCCGGCTGGGGCTCCGCCAGCGCCTCTACCGGAGGTTGTGTGGGTGGGTCTCCCATCAAGTCGACCCAGATTCCGTGGGCCCGCTCGGCGTCCCCCACGGCGAGTTCATCGTCATCGAACAAGAATCCCATGCCCTCACCAAACGACATCGCCGCGTCCGTCAGGCTGGCCGCGTCGGGCAGATCCTCGCTGGGCGCGAAGTGGAGCACCTGGCCGCTCTTGAGCGAGCGTACGCTCAGCGTCACGTCCAACCCTCCCGTGGAGCTGGCATGGAGGACCAGGACGGCTCGAGCCGGCGCCACGGGCAGATTCTCCACTCGCACGACGGGCGTGTTGAGCGAGAGCTGGAGGCTGCGAATGGCCCCCGGGAGGAGATTCAGCGGCTGATCCCGCCGCGCGAAGAACATGCATTGCTATCGGCCCCGGGCGGCCGCCACTTGAGGTTCATCCGAGCGCAGGCCACCCTCAGAAGTCCTTTCTTTCAAAGGCCTTTTTCCCGGGCGGGCCAGATCTCCCACGCTCTTGCCCTCGGGGGTTTCGGTGGTCACCTGGGGGGATACAATGCCGGGGCGTTCCCTACCGCGGCGGCCCGCCCGGGGTGCAACTCGGAGACCGGCCGCCCAAGGAGCCCACAGCAAGTGGCCCAGCCCAAGAAGCCGATCAAGAAGGTCGAGCCCGTGGCCCAGCCCGAGAAGCCGGATGACCCGGTCGAGCACGAAGCCCTGCCCGAAAAGCAGGTCAAGCAGCTCGAGCACGTCGCCATTCGCTTTGCGGGAGATTCTGGCGACGGCATGCAGCTCACCGGAACCAAGTTCACCGAGTCGACCGCACTCGCCGGAAACGATCTCTCGACGTTCCCGGATTTTCCAGCAGAGATCCGCGCACCCGCTGGCTCGCTTGCCGGTGTGTCCGGATTCCAGATTCATTTTTCCAGCGAAGACATTCGCACGCCCGCCGACCAGCCCGACGTTCTGGTCGCACTGAACCCGGCCGCCCTGCACGGGAACATTGCGGACCTGCGATCCGGTGGCATGGTGATCATCAACAGCGATGCATTCACCGGAAAGAACCTGGAGCGGGCCGGTTACGATGACGACCCGCTGCCCGAACTCGTCGATCGGTACCGTGTCGTAGAGATCCCGCTGACATCCCTCAACCGCGAGGCGTTGAAGGATCTCAAGCTCAGCACCCGAGACAAGGATCGCTGCAAGAACTTCTTCACGCTCGGTTTGATGTTCTGGCTCTACAACCGGCCGATCGAATCGACCGTGAGGTGGCTCGAAACCAAGTTTCGCGGCGATGTCCTCGAAGCCAACGTCCGCGTCCTGAAGGCGGGCATGCACTTCGGTGAGACCACCGAACTCTTCCCGGCTTCGTTCGCCGTACCGAAGGCGAAAATCCAGCCGGGTACCTACCGGAACATCACGGGCAACCAGGCATTGGCCTGGGGGATCATCGCGGCGGGCGTGCAGCTGGGGAGGCCGATCTTCCTCGGCGCCTATCCGATCACACCGGCCAGCGAAATCCTCCACGAACTAGCCCGCTATCGGCATTTTGGAGTGAAGACCTTTCAGGCCGAAGATGAGATTGCGGCCGCGAGCGCGACGATTGGCGCCGCCTTCGCAGGCCAGCTCGCCGCCACCACGACGAGCGGCCCAGGCCTCCTCCTGAAGCAGGAGGCCATTGGTCTCGCGGTGATGACCGAGCTTCCGATCGTGGTCGTGGATGTCCAGCGCGCGGGGCCCTCGACCGGAATGCCTACCAAGACGGAGCAGGCCGACCTGCTGGCTGCTTTGTACGGGCGAAACTCCGACAGTCCGATGCCGGTGCTCGCACCCTGCACCCCGGGCGATTGCTTCACGATCATGATCGAAGCCTTCCAGCTCGCCGTGAAGTACATGACGCCGGTTACGGTGTTGTCGGACGGATACCTGGCCAACAGCTCGGAGCCCTGGCTGATTCCGGATGTGGATTCCCTGCCGCGAACCGAGGTCCGCTACCACCAGGACCCGGAGGGTTTCCTGCCCTATCTGCGGGATCCGGACACGCTTGCGCGGCCCTGGGCCATTCCCGGAACCAAGGGGCTCGAGCATCGCATCGGCGGTCTCGAAAGCGAGGAGAACACCGGAACCGTGTCCTACGTGGCCGAGAACCACGAGCGAATGGTTCGGCTTCGAGCCGAGAAGGTGGCTCGCATTACCCAGGACATTCCCCCGACCGAAGTGAACGGAGCGGACCAGGGCGAACTCCTGGTGATCGGTTGGGGAGGCACCTACGGCGCCATCAGCTCCGCGGTGAACGGAGCCAGGGAAGACGGGCTCGACGTTTCGAGCGTGCATCTGCGCCACCTGAATCCGTTCCCTTCCGACCTGGGCGAAGTCCTGTCACGCTTCCGTCAGGTGCTCGTGCCCGAGCTCAACGCGGGCCAACTCCGACGCCTGCTGCGGGCCGAGTTCCTGGTTCCTGCGGAAAGCCTGTCGAAGGTCCAGGGACAGCCCTTCAAAGTGCATGAAATTCGCGCGCGCATCGAGCAGATCCTCGGTGCAGGGAGCTGAAATGGCAGCCGCGACAACCGCTCCGTTGAAGACCCGGGATTTCGTCTCCGACCTGGACGTGCGCTGGTGCCCGGGGTGCGGGGACTACTCGATCCTGAAGAACATCCAGAAGGTGATGCCCGAGCTCGGCGTACCCAAGGAGAACGTGGTCTTCGTGTCGGGAATCGGCTGCTCCAGTCGCTTCCCCTACTACATGAACACGTTCGGTTTCCACACCATTCACGGCCGCGCTCCTGCTTTCGCGACCGGCATTCGAGCCAGCCGGCCGGATCTCTCCGTCTGGGTGATCACCGGTGACGGTGACGGGCTCTCGATCGGCGGCAACCATCTGATCCATACGATTCGTCGGAACCTGAACATGCAGATCCTGCTGTTCAACAACCGGGTCTACGGGCTTACCAAGGGCCAGTACTCTCCGACCTCTCGCGAGGGCATGCGCAGCAAGAGTTCACCCCAGGGCTCGATCGACCATCCGATCGATCCGATCGCCCTGGCCCTGGCTGCCGGCGCAACCTTCGTGGCGCGAACGATCGACGTGGACGCGCCCCACCTGCAGGAGACCTTGCACCGCGCACACGCCCACGAGGGAACGGCCTTCGTCGAGATCCTCCAGAACTGCGTCGTCTACAATGACAACGAGTGGCTCGAGCTCGAGGACCGGAAGACGCGCGTCTCGTCCTCCCTCGCCCTGGAGAACGGAGAGCCGCTCGTCTTTGGACCCAAGGGCGACCGCAGGGGCATCCGCATCCACGATGGCGTGCCCTCGATCATCGCTCTCGGAGACAACGACGACCCCGTGAGCCACGGTGTCGCTACCCACAACGAAGCGGCCCCCAGTGCGAGCTACGCCTTCGCCCTCGCCTCCATGGCAAGGCCGGAGTTCCCGCTGCCCATCGGCGTCATCCGCGCCGTCGAGAAGCCCAACTACGAACACATGCTCCAGGCCCAGGTAGACGACGCCCTCGAAGCGCATGGCCCTGGCGACCTGAAAGCCCTCCTCCACTCCGGCGACACCTGGACCGTGGAGTAGAGAAGGCGGAGACGTCCCCGCTAGGCGATCCGGGCCGCGAGCGTGTTCCCGATCTCCCCGGGCGATTTCGCCACGACCACACCGGCCGCCTCGAGAGCCTCGATCTTGTCGCTCGCGTGGCCCTTTCCGCCGGAAATGATCGCGCCGGCATGACCCATGCGTTTTCCGGCAGGCGCATTCAGGCCCGCGATGAACGCGACCACGGGCTTCGACATCTTCTCCTGGATGAAGCGCGCGGCTTCTTCCTCGGCCGAGCCGCCGATCTCGCCGATCATCACGACGGCCTCGGTCTGACCGTCGGCTTCGAAGAGCGTGAGCGCATCGACGAAGCTGGTGCCGATCACCGGATCGCCGCCGATTCCCAGACACGTCGACTGGCCGATCCCCAGCCGCGAGAGCTGATCGACCGCTTCGTAGGTGAGGGTGCCGGAGCGTGAAACCACGCCGACCGGCCCGGGCTTCGTGATCTGTGCGGGCATGATGCCGATCCGGCATTGCTCCGGCACGACGACGCCCGGGCAATTCGGCCCGACCAGCCGGGTGCGAGAGCCCTGCATGGCGCGCTTCGCCCGGGCCATGTCGACTGCCGGAACTCCCTCGGTGATGCAGCAGGTGAGGTCGAGGCCAGCGTCCGCGGCCTCGAGTATGGCGTCTGCGGCACCTCCGGGCGGCACGAAGATCACCGACGCATTTGCACCGGTCTCCGCCACGGCCTCGGTCACCGTATCGAAGATCGGAATCCCCTCGAGGGTCGCACCACCTTTGCCTGGATGAACGCCACCCACGACCTGGGTCCCGTACTCGACGGAGAGCTTCGCATGGAGCTGGCCCATGCGGCCCATGCCCTGAACCAGCAGCCTGGTGTTCCTGTCAGCGAGAATGGACATCGGCTCAGGCTCCGCGGGCCGCGGAAACGGCCTTCTCGCCCGCTTCCTGCAGCGTCTCGGCGGGCGTAAGGTTGAGGCCGGATGCGGCCATGATCTCGCGGCCCAGGTCCGCGTTGTTTCCCTGCAGGCGGACGACGAGGGGAACCTCGACTCCCAGCTCGCCGGCGGCGGCCACGACGCCTTCAGCGATCAGATCGCAGCGCACGATGCCGCCGAAGATGTTCACGAGGATCGCCTTCACCTTCTCGTCCTCGAGGATGAGCTTGAAGGCTTCCTTCACCTTCTCCTTGTCCGCTCCACCGCCAGCATCCAGGAAGTTGGCCGGGCTACCGCCGCAGACGGCGATCATGTCGAGGGTGGCCATCGCCAGACCCGCACCGTTCACCATGCAGCCGATATCACCATCGAGGCCGACATAGGCCAGGTCGATCTCGTTGGCCGCCCGTTCACGGGGATCTTCCTCCTCCGGATCGCGTAGCTCGGCGATCTCCGGATGGCGGAAAAGTCCGTTGTCATCGAAGCCCAGCTTTCCATCGAGCGCGAGGAGATCGCCATCCGCCGTGACCACGAGCGGGTTGATCTCGACGAGGGAACCGTCCTTCTCCGTGAAGAGCTTGTAGAGGCCCTTCAAGAAGACATCGAGCTTGGCGGTCTGCCCTTTGTCGAGCTTCAACGCCTTGGCAACCTTGCGCACCTGATAGCTCTGCAGTCCGACGTTCGGATCGATGAACTCGTTGTGGATCTTTTCGGGCGTGCTCTCGGCAACTTCCTCGATATTCATGCCGCCTTCGGTCGAGGCGATGATCGCGAAATTCTCGGTTGCCCGATCGAGGGTCAGCGCCAGGTAGAGCTCGCGATCGATGTCCGAACCCGCTTCGACGTAGACCTTGCGCACGAGCTTGCCCGCCGGGCCGGTCTGATGGGTGACCAGAGTCATCCCGAGGATGTCGCTGGCGTGCTGCTTCGCCTCTGCAGGGCTCTTGGCCAGCTTCACGCCGCCGCCCTTGCCGCGGCCACCTGCGTGGACCTGCGCCTTCACAACCGTCACCGCCGTACCGAGCCGCTTCGCGGCGGCCTCCGCCTCGGCGGGCGTGGAGGCCAGATGCCCTTCGGGCACCGCGACACCAAAGGCGCGGAACAATTCCTTCGCCTGATACTCGTGGACGTTCATACGTCACGCTCCTCAACGCCGCGAAGCCGCAGCGCGGATCATCCCGTGGTTGAAGCCGGCCTAGATCTCGATCTGCTCGACCAGGGTCTTCACATGCTCGACGCTTGCATCGAAGAGCTTGCGCTCCTCGGCGTCCAGCTCGACCTCGAGCACCCGCTCGACACCGCCAGCGCCGAGGACGCAGGGCACGCCGACATACAGGCCGTCGACACCGAACTCACCCTCGAGCAGACACGCACAGGCAAGCACCCGCTTCTTGTCACGCAAGATCGATTCGGCCATCTCGATCGCGGAAACCGCCGGTGACACGAACGCCGAACCGGTCTTCAGCAAGCCGACGACCTCGCCGCCCGCCTTCTTCGTGCGCTCGACGATCGCATCGATCTTGTCGGCAGAGAGCAGCTGCTGGAGCGGGATCCCTGCCACCGTGCAGTAGCGCACCAGGGGAACCATCGTATCCCCGTGGCCACCGAGCACGAGCGCAGTGACGTCCTGGACCGAAACGTCCAGCTCCCAGGCCACGAAGCTTCGGAAGCGCGTGGAATCGAGAACACCAGCCATGCCGACGACGCGATTCTTCGGAAAGCCCGACACCTCCTTGAACGTGTAGACCATGGCGTCGAGGGGATTCGAGATCACGATCACGTAGGCATCCGGTGCGTTGTCGCGAACGCCCTCCGCCACCTGCTTCATGATCTTGAGGTTCGTGTTGAGCAGATCGTCACGGGACATACCGGGCTTGCGAGCAAGGCCGGCCGTGATGATCACCACGTCGGCGCCCGCAATCCCTTCGTAGGAATTCGTTCCGGAGATCTTCGCATCGGAATCGAGGAGAGGAGCGCCCTCGGCCATGTCGAGGGCCTTGCCCTGAGGCAGGCCGTCGACCACGTCGAAGAGGACGACGTCGCCGAGTTCACGATAGGCGGCCTGCTCTGCGAGGACGCCTCCGATGTTTCCGCCGCCGATCAGGGCGATCTTGGGTCGTGCCATGGTGGGGGTCTTCCTTTCGGGCCTTAGCCCATGTTGGCGGTGATGACGTCGCCGATTTCCGAGCATTTGAGCTTGGTGGCGCCGTCCATCAGCCGTTCGAAATCATAGGTGATGGTCTTGTTGGCGATCGAGGTGGTGATGCCCTTTTCGGTCAGGTCCCCCGCCTCGGGCCAACCCAGATGCTCGAGCATCATCCAGCCCGAGAGGATGACGGAATCCGGGTTCACCTCGTCCTGGCCGGCGTACTTCGGCGCCGCACCGCGGGCGAACTGGCCTTGTTCCGTCATGAGGAGGCGATTTAGCCGATCTAGAAGCGCACCGCATCCCGGGAAACGAGCCGAGTGAGGCGAGGGCCGCCCGCTCCTACTGGGTGTTGAGCGCTCCGCCCTCTCGGCGCAGCGTGGCCGCGCGCTCCGGGTCGATATTCGGAATGGCCAGTTCCTGGCCGGGATAGACCCGAGACGGATCCTTGATCTGATCCCGATTAGCCAGATACAGCGCCGGCCAGAGGGTCGGGTCCCCCACCGTCAGAGAGGCGATTTGCCACAGGGATTGTCCGGGCTGGACCGTGTAGGTCCGGCGCACTCCGGCGCGCACGGGGGTGGGCGCCGGTTCCTCGACGGGCGGCGCCTCCTCGACGGGCGGCGCCTCCTCGGCGTTCGCCACCATCGTGGCTACGAGCACGATCAGCATCAACATCGTTCGGAGCAAGCTCAGCCTTCCTTGCGCTCGCGCACGACGCGCAGGCGGAGCTCTTCGAGCTGCTCTCGCTGAACCACGGACGGGGCGTCCATCAGCAGATCCTGTCCCCTCTGGGTCTTCGGGAAGGCGATGACATCGCGCAGGCTCTCTGCACCGGTCAGCACCATGACGAGGCGATCGTACCCGAACGCGAAGCCGCCGTGGGGCGGTGCGCCCGCTTCCAGCGCATTCAGGAGGAACCCGAATTGTGCCTCCATCTCGTCCTTGGCGTAGCCCATGATCTCGAGGACCCGGCGCTGAACGTCCACACGGTGGTTCCGCAGGCTTCCGGAACCGAGTTCGGTGCCGTTGAGAATCACATCGTAGTGGGTGGCCCTGACCTTCTCGGGCTCCGAATCGAGGAGTTCCAGGTCCTCGTCCATCGGCGCCACGAAGGGCATGTGCATGTAGGTAAGCCCGCCGTTCTCTTCCCGCTCGAAGAGCGGAAAATCGACGACGAACAGAGGATCCCAACCGCGACCGTCCGTTCGGCCCAGGCGCAGGCCGAGATCCACCCGCAGGCGGGCCAGGATGCCGTTGGCCTTTTCGGATTGATCGGCCTGGAAGAAGACCAGGCTGCCAGGCCGAGCGCCGGTCTTCTCCTGGATCGCCTCGCGCTCCGCATCGGAGAGGAATTTCACGATCGGCGATTGCCAGGTTCCGTCGGCCGTTACGCGGATCCACGCCAGGCCCTTCGCACCGAGTTCCTTCCGGACGAATTTCTCGAGCCGGTCGATGTCTCCGCGCGAAAGCTCGTCCGCATCATGAATCGGAAGGCATTTCACGATCCCGCCCGCATCGACCACGCCGCGGAAGGCGCGGAACTCGCTGGCCGCGAAAAGATCCGTCAACTCGACCAACTCGAGCTGGATGCGCGTATCCGGCCGATCGATGCCAAAGCGGCTCATCGCCTCCGCCCAGGACATGCGCGGGAAGGGGCGTGGCAACTCGACGCCCGCGCCTTCCTTGCACGCCCGGCAGGTCACCTCTTCCAGCACCTCGAGCACGTCCTCGACACCGACGAACGACATCTCCAGATCGACCTGGGTGAATTCCAGTTGGCGATCCGCGCGTTGATCTTCGTCCCGGAAGCAACGAGCAATCTGGAAATAGCGATCGAAGCCCGAAACCATGAACAGCTGCTTCATGATCTGGGGCGATTGGGGCAAGGCGTAGAACTCGCCGTGCTGAAGCCTACTCGGCACCAGGAAATCGCGGGCCCCTTCCGGCGTTGCTTTCGCGAGAATGGGCGTTTCGATCTCGAGGAAATCCAGATCGCAGAGGCTGCGGCGGAAGGCCTGCCCCAATTCCGAGCGCATTCGCAGGGTTCGCTGGAGTGTGGGTCGCCGAAGATCGTGGATCCGGTTCCGCAGGCGTACCGCTTCGTCGACGCCGGATTCGTCTTCGATCGGGAACGGCGGCGGCACGGCGGCGTTCAACACGCGCAATTCGCTTGCCTCGACCTCGACCTCCCCGGTCGGGAGGTCCGGGTTCACATTCTCCGGATCACGACGCACGACCCGGCCCCGGGCGAGAATCACGAACTCCGTGCGGAGTTCGTCGGCCCGGCGATGGACTTCGGCGTCGTTGTCCGGCCGAAACACGAACTGCAGGCGGCCCGTGCGATCTCGCACGTCCGCAAAGATCACGCCGCCATGGTCTCGGTGACCATGGACCCAGCCCGCGACCACGATCTCGTCACCGACCTGGGCCGTCCCCACTTCGCCACAGGCATGGGTCCGCCGCAGATCGCCCATACCATCGAGGTGGACATCCTGCCGACCTCCAAGCGCGGCTGCGCTGGGGCTCTCGGAAGACGGGTGGTCGCTCAAGGTTCCTCTCTCGGCTGGCCTGGCTTGCAGGAAAACAGCTTCAAAATCGCGAGGTTGGTTAGCAGAGGGGACAGGGCCCTGCCAACGAGCCCTGGTGGACCGCTCAGTCGAGCTCACTTGCCGAGCAGACCTTGTTCCACCCGTTCGATTTGGCCCGGTACATGGCCTTGTCCGCCGCATCGAGGAGTTCATCCGGGCGGGACCCGTGGGCGGGATAGGCCGCGATTCCCACACTGCAGGTCAGTCGGAGGGTCACGCCATCGGTGGCCTCGAAAGAGGTCGTTTCCACGGCCTGGCGAATGCGCTCGGCGATCTGACCGGCCACGTCTTCCTCCGTATCGACGAGGATGATCGTGAACTCGTCGCCGCCATAGCGCGCCACGGTGTCGACGGTTCGCACGCACTGGAGGAGTACCTGCGCGAGCTGACGCAACGCTCCCGATCCGACCAGATGCCCATGTTGGTCGTTCACGAGCTTGAAGCGATCCAGGTCGAGGAACAAGATCGAGAGTGCATTTCCGTAGCGCTCGGCTCGCCGCACCTCGCGTTCGGTGGCTTCGAGCAGGTAGCGCGCGTTGTAGAGATCCGTCACGTCGTCGACGAATGCCCGCTCGCGGACACGCAGATAACGCTCGGCATTTTGCAATGCGACGGACGCGAAGCTCGCAACGATCCCGGCTCTGGCGACTGAGGATTCCGAGAACGAACCCGTCGGCTGAACGATGCAGAAGAGCCCGCTCTCGGTCTCGGTCTCGGACCCTTGCACCGGAACCACGAGCGCCTCGTTGACGGGCATCCGGGCGTCTTGAAGCGCGCGCACGAAAGGACCGTCCGAATGCCGCTCGGGACCCTCCCCACCCTCGATCGTCAGGCGTTTGCCTCGGGCGACGAGTTCTCGAAGCTGGGCTTCAGCTTCCTCGTCCATGCCGCGGGTATGGAAGCCATGAGAGCCCGGCAGCGAAGGACGTCCATACAGGCAGAAGCCGCTGGTTGCGCCTGCGGCCTGTACCACCAGATCCAGCCCGACAGCGAAGACTTCTTCGGATTCGAGGCACGCGGTCAAGCTCTTGCACGCCTCGAAGGCGGCGAGCTCATCGCGTAGCCGAAGGTTCTCGACCAGCACCCCCCGCCTCGCGACAGTGCGTTCCATGACCAGAATCAGGTCTTCCGCGCGGACCGGCTTCTGGAGGTAGTCGGCGGCGCCCATGCGCAAGGCCTCGACTGCGCTCTCCACCGAGGCATGGGCCGTCATCAACACGAAGTCCGTACCGGGATGCTCCCGTTGAACCTTCTGCAAGAGCTCCAGGCCGTTGAGGCCGGGCATCGACAGGTCCGACAGCACCAGATCGGCAGGCTCTCGAGAGAGGGCCACCAGAGCGTCAGCACCGTTCGCGCAGCACTCGACCTCCGCCCGGGTACAAAGGACGTCCTTGGCAAGCTCCCGGTAGTAACGGCTGTCGTCGACTACCAGAACACGGGGACGCTGCCCGCCCTCGGCCATTGAAGCCCTCCTGAATCCGCTCCAGCCTCCCAGAATCGGCCCGGCACCGGAGCCTCTTGAGCATAGCGAGCAGCCTCACCGGTCCCCACGGGGGGATTCGTTGGTGACAGCCCGGGCAGGCCCTGAAGCGCGACCAAAGCCCCGGAGGGCCCGCTAGTGCCCCGCCGCCACGATGAGGCTCTTCACCGGTCTCACATCCCGCCAGGTCCGCCCCGCATCATCCGAGCGCAACACCAGCCCGCGCTGGCCAACGATGTAGCCAGTGTCTCCGACGAAGCTGACGCCGCGCATGAACGTGAAGACGGTCCGGAAGATCGGATCCGACGATTCCTGCCAGGTCTTCCCGCTATCCGAGCTGAGCCGGATCAGGCCCTTCTCGCCCACGATCACCGCATTCTCGCCAGAGAAGGGGTGGACGGAGAAAATCGCGGACTTCCGGCCGATGTCCTCGTAACGCCAGGTGCGACCGCCATCCTTGCTACGAAGGACGACTCCGCCCAGGCCCGAGATGTAGCCCTCGTTCTCGTCGGCGAAGCGCACGCTGAAGAGATACGGGTTCTGGGCAATCGTGACCTCGATCTGGGGAGACTCCGACAGCCGGCTCTCGAAGTAACGCGTCAGGAAATCCGGATCCTTCTCGAGGAAATCCTCGAAATCCCAGGGAGGCGCGCCTCGGCGACGGATGCGATCCGAAAGAACGCCGGCATCCTCGATGGCGGACTGCACCTCCTGGGTTCGCGCTTCGATGATCTCGAAGAGCGGGAAGGGATCGTCTTGCTTGCCGAACGTCTTGATCTCTCGAGCGGAAACGCGCGGTTGGATCGCGATGTTCAGGTGCTGCTTGTCGGCGATCCCTTGTGCGAACTCCGCGATGACCTCGCGATCTTCATCGGTGATATCGATCGAGTTGTAGGCGAGGGAAATCGGGGCCACCTTGACGCCAGACAAGATCTCGCCGCGCTCCCAGGTGTCGCCTCCATCCTCGCTTCGGAAGAGGTAGGCGAACTCTCCGATGATCCAGCAGTGCTCCGTATTCGACGGCAGGCACGAGACATCGTTGAGTCCCACGTCCTCGAACACGGCCTCGCCCGCTCGGATGCGCTCCTGGTCGTGCACGGTGAGCCAGACGAATTGCGGATGGGTCGCGCTCACGGTGAGCGAATCGTCCCGCCAGGTCTTGCCGCCGTCCTTCGTGCCGATGATCGTGCCCCACTCGCCTACGGCCAATGCCCGGAGCGGGTCGACTGCCTGCACCGAGAAGAGATGGACACCCTGCTCGTTCTTGGGCGTGCTCTGCTTGCTCCAGGTCTGGCCACCGTCGTCGGTGTAGAGGACCAGGCCGAGCTGCCCGACCGCCCAACCGACCTTGTCGTCCGCCATGCTGATGTCGTAGATCAGGCTCTTGGTGGGCGTCGTGGCCTTGGTCCAGCTCTTTCCGCCATCGGTGCTGCGATAGATCGCGCCCCAATACCCGGAGGCGATGACGGTCTCGCCGTCAATCACCGAAACCGAGAAAAGATCGTCGAGGATGTCGATCTCGCCCGCACCGCCTCGAGGTTCGAAATGAACCTCGTGACATGCCACGCTGAAGAGCAGGCTGATGGCGAGCAGGGGAAGGACGCGGCGATGGAGCATGGTCGTTGCCCTTTCGAACGGTGGAGCCGGTTTGACAGGACGCCAGTTTCGGACGGGGCATGCTACCACGCCACGCCCTGGGGGACACCTGTTGGAGGCTTTGCGATTCGATCAGGAGCCGAAAATGAGAGCGGGCCGGGACCCTTGGGGGGCCCGGCCCGCATCTGAATCTGGCCGAGGGTCCTAGCCCGAATAATTCATGAAGAAGTCGCGTTCCTGAATTGAAGAAGGCCCCAGTTGCGGTAGAAACGTGTTGCGACACGCGTTTCCCCTCAACAAGGGCCCCTTCATGAAGCCGGATACTACCGCACAGACTGTCACCT
>JAAETT010000436.1 GCA_024228115.1 bacterium | reverse complement strand
TCTTCTGATCACTGTCCCAAATTTGGCCGAATCCAAGGAACTGAAGGAATAAAAGGAATTGAAGGAACAAAAATGACGATTTATGCCGATTTTTCTTAAATTTGCTTCGGGTAGGTTATTTGAAACGTAGATAACGAATATCAAGCTGGAATTGTGCTGCGTCTTCTTCCGATCGCTATCCCGAATTCGGCCGATTACAAGGACTTGAAGGAAAAATGACGAATTTTGCCGATTTTTCTTAAATTCGCTTCTGGTAGGTTATTCGAAGTGCAGATGATGAATATCAAGCTGGAATTGTACTGCATCTTCTTCCGATCGCTACATCGAATTCGGCCGATTCCAAGGACTTGAAGGAAAAATGACAACTTTTGCCGATTTTTTCTTAAATTCGCTTCTGATAGGTCATTTGAAGTGTAGATAACGAATATCAAGCTGGAATTTGTTCCGTCTTTTTCCAATCGTTATCCCGAATTTGGCCGAATCCAAGGAACTGAAGGAATAAAAGGAATTGAAGGAACAAAAATGACGATTTATGCCGATTTTTCTTAAATTTGCTTCGGGTA
>JAAETT010000435.1 GCA_024228115.1 bacterium | reverse complement strand
CTGAAAATTCTAACTAAATATTGAACATCCTTTTAATTATCTTGATTTCAGCATTAACATTTTCTGTGGTTGAATACTTTATTCTCTTGGTTTATCATGTATTCCATTTATCCAGAATTAATAAATTGCTAAGAGCTCTTATTACGCTTATTGAAAGACTAGACAGAAGAAGTATTACCGATGCATCTGGAACAACCTTTTGCATTGTCTTTGTTTTAAATAATCTTTATTATTTCCAATTTAATGGGATTTTTTAATGATATATTCTATATATAAATAATGCTAATTCTATTTCTTGTATCTCTTTTCATATTTATGATTCGATTATAGTTTTAGGTGTTGATGGATATTTAATATTTAAAATTCTAATTCAATTTATGCTAATCATTAATATATTTAATTTTATCTAGTTCTTATATATATTTTAGTTTATCCAATAAAATTACCAAGTCCTTCTATTAATATTTATAGAAGCTTTTCAATCTTAATAATAAATAGCTAAACGTATAGATAATAAGACTAGTGAAAGTTAAGGTCTTTGTTGTAGTTGCTCTAAATTTTGAATAATAATTTATTAATCTTTACAATTAAACCATGAAAAATATAAATATAAAAGAAAGCAGCATAAAGTCCTTAATCGATGATATTAATTCAATAATATATATTAATGAATAATAGTAAAATAAAATAAAGAATTATACAAAACAATATACAAAACAAAATAGCATAAACACCTCCAATAGAATTAAATATAATAAATAAATAAAGTAAAGAATAATAATTAAATATATAAATATGATCATTAAATATTGAATAGCTATCATAATAATATGCATTGCATTATAAACATCCCATACCCAATAACCCATAAT
>JAAETT010000434.1 GCA_024228115.1 bacterium | reverse complement strand
GCCGAAGCACACTCCGCATTCGCGCCACGGAATGGGCATCGACCACCCAAAACGAGATCCGTCAGCGTCAATCGCCGCGCGGCACGCTGAAACATTGGAAAGCCAGCTTCTCAGCCAACTTTCGTGCATAGTTCAGGTTAGTTCTCAGCGAAGAGCGTTCGATCCAGATCGTTGCTGGAGAAGGCCGGGTCCCTGCAATCTGCGGGGGGCCGGCCTTCCGCTTTCTGCGGGCCGCTTCCCAGCTCCCTCAACGGGAGGGGTGAAGTCGACCCCAACCCAGCATGGCCGCGCCGAGGACCGCGAGCGTCCACACGATCATCGCGCCGGTAGGAAGGTCGAGAAGCGCCGAGAGGACGATGCCGATTCCATAGCCGGCGGCACCGATCCCGTAGGCCCACGCCAGGCCGCGACGGCTGGGCTGGGCCCTCGTCGCAACGGCGGGAACGATCAAGCTGGCGAAGACGAGGTAGACGCCGACGAGTTGGACCGAGGCGGTCACCGTGATCGCGAAGAGAAGGTAGAAGCCGATTCGCCCCATGCGTTCCCGCGCCCCGAACCAGATTCCGAGGACGAGCGCATACGGGACGGCGACCGGGGCCAACGAGGCTGACTCGCTCCGCGGATGGCGAAGCGACTAGCGTCGCCGCAGCCAGCTGAACAGCACGAGCGCGCACAGCCCCGCGACTGCGGTGTGGGCGGGCGGCGTATCGGCGGCGTGGGCCACGACGAAGGCCGGCGCCGTCACGGCGAGCGCCAGCAGCGGGGCGCTCCACACCAGCGGCCGCAGGGCGGGGCTCAGGTTGCGGGCGGCCAGCGCAGGGAGCACCAGGCAGCCGAAGGTGAAGAGCAACCCGGAGACGCGCATGGAGAGCCCTACACCGACGCCGAGCCAGAGCGCCACCGCCATCTCGAAGCGCCGCTGGGGCACGCCCGACGCCGCCGCCATCTCCGGGTCGAGCGCGAGCAGGAAGAGCGTGTCGCGGAATCGGAAGCAGAGGACGCCGGTGAGCGCGGCGAGGGCGAGCAGAATCCACGGATCGGCGGGCTGGGCGCCGAGAAGGGTGGAGAAGGCGAGGCGGTGAATCTCCTCCACGCCGTGGGGATCGTGGGCCAGCAACAGGGTGGGCACGCTCGAGGCGAGCAGGAACACCCAGCCCGTAATGGCCACGCCGCTCTCCCGCCCCTCGCGGGCGCCGCGCACCGAGAGCAGCGCCGTAGCGGCGGCCGCGACCACCGCCAGCGCCGAGCTGAGCCCGACTGCTTCCTGGAAGGCACCGCCGGCCAGGAATGCGAGGGCGATGCCGAGGGTCGAGGCCTGGGAGACCGCGGCGCCGAGGAAGATCTCGCCCCGCGCCACCACCCAGAGGCCGAGCCACGAGAGCAGCACGGCGATCGCGAAGCCCGAGAGGTAGGCGTCCTGGAACAAGGGCCAGGCGGCGAGGAAGTCGCCGATCATCCACCCACTCCCGCTTCGGCCGCAACGAGCGAAGCCAGGGGCTCGCGGGAGAGCATCTCCCGCGATGACCCGGCGAGGAGGCTGCCACCCGCGAGGTATGCCACATGGCTGGCATGGTGCTGGGCCACGCTCCACTGGTGAGTCACGACCAGCAGGGTGAGTCCGTCGTCCCGGTTGAGGTGGTCGAGGCAGGCGAGGAGCGTCTCCCGCGCCTGCACGTCCAGGCCTTCCGTCGGCTCGTCGAGCACCAACAAGGTGGGACGACGCACCAGCGCCCGGGCCAGCAGCGCCCGGCGACGCTGGCCTCCCGAGAGCGAGAGGAACGGCTGGCGCCGGAGCCCTTGGAGGTCCACGTGCTCCAGCGCCCAATCCAGCCGAGTCCGCCGCTCACCGGCGGTCACCCCGCTGCGAACCAGACCGAGGGCAGCGAACTCCTCGAGGTTGCATGGCAGGGTGCCGCGCCAGGTACCGTGCTGGGGCACGTAGCCGACGCGCTCTCGCGACGCGATGCTGGCGTGACGCTCGAAGCTCCCGGCCTGAGGCATCAGCAACTCGAGGACGCCCAGCAACAGTGTCGTCTTCCCTGAGCCGTTGGCACCGAGGATGCACCAGTAGTCGCCCGCATCCACGCGCCACGCGTCCACGCCGAGTACCGGCGCCTCGCCGTAGCCGAGCCGAACGTCGCGGGCGGAGAGCAGCGCCTCGGCCGTCACTCGTCCACTGCTTCCCGGAGGCGACGCACGTTCTCGCCGATCATCGACAGGTAGTCGTTACTGCCTTCGATGCTCCCCACCTGATGGGCCAGCTCTACCACCCGCGCTCCGGTTTCGCTGGCCACGCGGTCGGCGTGGCGGCGGTCGAAGTAGACACTGTGGAGAACCAAACCGACCTGTTCCTGCTTCATGATCTCGACGAGTCTGGCCAGGTGCCCGCTGGTCGGCGCGATGCCGGGTTTGGGCTCGAGCTCGCCCAGGCTCACCAGCCCGAAACGCGCCAACAGGTAGGGGAAGACGCGGTGGTCCTGAATCACCTTGCGTCCGCGCAGTGCCCCAGTCGCCGCCCACCAGCCGCCCGCGGTGCCGAGCTTGTCTAGGCGGCCGCTCTCGAGGGCGCGGGCCAGCTCCTCGGGCGAATGGGCCGCGGCGAGCTCCGTGCCGACGAGGTGCTCCATCAGCTCGCGGGAGAAGGCGTCGCTGCGGGCGCGAAACGCGTCGGCGCGCTCCGGACGGATCCGGGAGAGTTCCTCGCGTAGCAGCCAGGCCACGCGGAGCCCGTTCAGCGGGTCCACCAGGAAGTGCGGGTTGCCGTAGCGATGGAGGTCGCCTGCCGAACGGTCCAGGGTCGCGTCCGGTACCTCGAGGGGCTGAATAGCCCTGGAGACGTCGACGTGGGCGGAGCCGCCCGGGCGGATCTTCGGGTTGCGGGCCCGGGCCAGCAGCGTCGACGCCCAGCCAAGCTCCAGCTCGAGCCCGTTCTGAACGAACAGGTCCGCGCGGTGCAGCCGGGTGAGGAAGCTCGGCCGGGGCTCGATGAAGTGGGGATCCTGGGGGCCCTGAACGAGAGCCAGGGCGTCCACGTCCTCGCCACCCACTTGCGTGACCAGGTCCGCGAGGTCGGGCAGCGTGGTCACCACCCGCAGCGGCTCCGCAGCGGAGGGAACGGCGACGACGAGCGAGGCACAGAGTAGAAGCAGGAATTTCATGATGGCGCCCTCCTAGAACCGGTGTGCCGGGTGCGAGCCGAGGATCAGCTCGAGGCCGAGCCACAGCGTGTGGGAGTCGTTGTCGCTCAGGAAGTCGGCCCGGTCGTAGTTGTACTGGAGCCGCAATCGCGAGTACTCAGAAGGTGCCCATTGGAGCAGCGGAGAGATGCGCATGCGATCGTCCCGGAAGGGGTCCTCACTGCGCGCGGCGTAGAGTCCGACGCTATCGCCGCTGCCCTGAGCCATCTCGAGCCGCAGCCCGGTAGCCCAGCTGCGATGGAAGCCCCAGAGCATCTGGGCGTAGGCGCCCCAGTCGTTCAAGGTGGTGCTGCCGAGGGCGACGGGGTCGTCGCAGTCCTCCTCCTCGGCGCAGCCGAAGAACGAGTCCGCCTCGTAGCGGCGTCCAATCCATTCGGCCTCGATCTCGACGAAGGGGTAGCCCCGGTCGCTCACGAGGGGCATCCACTTGAGGACGAAGTCGGCGCCGTAGATCCACGTGTTGGCGTCGCTGCCGGTCGAGTTCGGGCCGGCCAGCCCCGAGATCCCGATCTGCCCGGTCCAGGTTGGCGAGAGATCGAAACTGTTCGTCCAGCGCGCGAGGTAGACCAGATCCGCGAGGCTGCGGTTCCCGCGCTCCGCAAAGGGACGGCCACCGATCGGCCGCTCTTCGAACACCTCGTCGTTCGCGAGGAAGCTCACCATGGTCTCGCCCTGGGCGTTCTGCGCACCGAGGTGGAACTCCGAGGTCCAGGGCAGGGGCAGGAGCCAGCCCGCTCGCACTCCGGTGCCGCGCATCCCGTCGCCACCGAAGAAGCGGGAAAGAACGATCGGCTGGTCGAGCCAGGTCCAGGCGTGGGGGTGGATCGGGTTCGTGCGGCCGAACTCGGTGAACATCTGGCCGAACTCGATCTCGAGGCCGTGCTCCTCGAGAGCGAAGGGGAGCATGCGCGTGGTGCCGAACGCCTCCTCCAGCTCGAAGCCGGACTCACCCTCGGTATCGAGGAAGTAGATCAGGTGCATCTCGGCGTCGAAGTAGGGATCCACCGCGCCCAGCGCCGAGATCTCGAGCTGGCCCAGGTTGAAGCCGCGCCGGCGCGGATCGTGGCCGCCGCCCTGGAGCGAGTCGATGAACTCGTCCTCGACGCTCGAGAAGCCGGCGGCGGAGATGAAGTCGAAGGAGAGGTCGAGGAGACGCAGCCCGCCCGTCCCAGTTGCAGTGCCGGCGGAGACGGGGGCGCGCTCTGCGACGGCGCGGGCGTCGGCCGCCTCGTCGCGGGCGCTACGCACCTCGTCGCGCAGCGTCTCGACCTCCTCCTGGAGGCTGCGGTTCTGCTCGACGACGCTGTCGAGGGTCTGGCGAAGTTCTTCGTAGTCGGAAGCGGCCGCGGTGGCGGCCATGAATACACATAGTAGTGTCGGTGCGAAGCAGGACATGAATCGTTCCTCCTGAGGGCGGCCGTCGCTGGGACGGCGCGCGGGCATCGGTTCCCGTCGGGTCTCGACTAGGAAGCGATGGGAGGAGCGCGGCTCGGCGCGCATGCCCAGCGCACCTCGGTGGCGGCCTGGACCGTCGTACCGGACGCGGCGAGCCAGGAGCCGGTCGGAGGGGCGACCTCGGTGCAGACGGCCAGGGCGTGACTGCCCAGCCGTCCCCGCAAGCCGCAGGACCAGCAGTCGTCGACAGCACCGCCCTCGGTAGCGGCAACCACGCTCGACTCTGTGGGGCCCAGACCATGGCCGTGGGCCAGGGATGCGCTGGACAGGGCCAGCCCGCCGATCAGCAGGGCAAGCCAGAGCGCGATGGGCCGGGCACCAGAAGACATCGGCGGCAGCCTAGCGCCGCTGCCGTACGCGGAAAAGGGTGTATAGGAGAATCAAGGCCCGCTTTCTCCCGCGATGTCCGACAGGTTTCACCTCTGTCAAAAAAACCTGGTAGGGGACGAGGCGGTTTCAGGCTGGTGTGGGGCGACCTCTGTCAAGGCCAAGCTATGAGTTGCGGAGCGAAGAATGGGTCTAGGCCAAGATCGGTAGTCCCGTTCACACAGGTCTCTGTTAGCTCGCGTAGATGGGGCAATGAATGCGTTGCGGGGTCACGCAGCGCGTCTTGATCCGCCCCTCATAGCAGGCCTTCACCCATGGCCCGAGGGACTGCCGCCATGGAAACAGGCGTCGCGACAAGATCTCCTCCACGGTCAATCGGGCAGAAATGACACCGAGCTGGACGGCCGGAGGATCCGTCCGCTTGTCCTCCGAGCTCCACTTGACGTAGTTGCGCCATACGGCCCAGATCGCAGCCCTGTAGAGTGCTCCCTGCCTTCGCTTCGAGAATGCGATCGTCTCGCGCTTGTGGTTCGCCCCGCCGTGGCGTAGCAGCAGATCTGCAAGGTTGATGGGGAAGAGCGGATTACGGGCCGTTCGAGCGGCTTTCGAGGAGGTCGACTCGTGGTGGATGCGGCGGTTCTCGAGCCGGTGGAACGCACGGGGGTAGCTCTGGTGCTCGTCGGAGCGAATCACCGCTTCATGGCCCGCGGGTACGACCCGCGAGACGAGTTCCTCTACGGCCTTTCGCGTGGCCTGGGGATCTGGCCTCCCGTAGCGACGCTCGAGACGGCGGCGATGTCGTCGCTGCCCGGGACTCATGGTCCCGCTCCGCCTGAGTTCCGCATCATTGAAGCCGTAGATGAAGTGGGATTCCCCGACCAGGAGGTTCAGGTCGAAGGGCCAGTAGTGGCCGGACTCGAGGCTGCGGAAGCCGTCCAGGACGAGGGGTTCCGAAGGGACCCGAGGCCGTAGGCCCTCATGAAACAGTAGGCAGTGGCGACCCAGCCGCTCGACCTGGCGCTGCACGGTGGAGTGGGAGACACCGAACTCCTGCGCGATCTGGCGAAAGCCACTGCAGGCGCGAGTCCGGAAGAAGAGGGTCCGAAGCAGGTCGCGGTGCCTGAGCCAGTAGGT
>JAAETT010000433.1 GCA_024228115.1 bacterium | reverse complement strand
TATTGCTTTTAAGATACTTCATATTCTAAAAAACCAGAGCACACACACACACACTTAAGATACTTCATATTCTAAAAAACCGGAGCACACACACACACACACACACACACATGTACACACGCACGCCCGCACACTGCGGCGGAAAGAGACGCTCGAGCCAAAGTCTATTAATCAAAAACAGGCCTCCAAAATTTGACACATTGATACGCAAGGTCGAAGAAGAACAGCAATCACACAGACGCTGTAGAAACTAGTTCATTGAAAATTTGATACATACGCATCGAATCTACTTATAAATAATTGAAGGATTTGTCTGTCTGTCTGTTTGCTATAGACTCACTAAGTTTTTGTACGATTTTGATGAATGATAACTCATTCGATAGGTCTTAACAAGGAGACGGTTTTAGGCGAAAAAATTATAGAAAATTGTAAAAATTAGACAATGTTTAAAAATTTTATACAAATTTCGACAGTTTTTAGCTACAAAACCTAGGTTCATGCTGAGTCTGACAACCAAAACTGGTATTATTATAAATGCGTTAAAATTAAACAGAACCAAACGAAAACATGACTTTCTTAATTATTCTACTACTGGCGGTGGTGAAAGGCGAATTTGTAACGCATCGAACAGAAAAACCGCTGCATTCGAGCGCCTCATACGCGTTGTCCGTGCTTCATTGTCCCAATCGATTTCGCCACATCGACGGTACTTTATGGATAGGTCTTAAGCTATTGCCCCACGTAATACCCGTGGATATTTTTCCGGCCAAAGTTAAAACGGTTGAGGAAATGTTGGAAACGATCAATTTATTACTAAGAGATGAATGGTCTGAAATTGTTGGCCGCCAATTGATGGCCTATAAGCGCGATTTTTCGCGCCGTCACCAACAGAGACGCGCGTGGAATTTGCCTCGCTTTGTAGCGCTAGAGAAATACCTACGGTTCGACTTGAATAGTAATCGACAGGTTGTCG
>JAAETT010000432.1 GCA_024228115.1 bacterium | reverse complement strand
GGAGACCGTATTACACGAGGTCGTCCGCGAGCAGCTCGAGAGCTTCCTGGCAAGCGCCCGCGAAGGCGATCACCCCGCGCCCCGCTTCATCGAGCAGGAGCTGCGCGCGTACCTCCGGTGCGGGATCCTCGCTCACGGCTTCCTGAGGCTCCACTGCGACGCCTGCGGCCACGATCGCCTCGTGTCCTTCTCGTGTAAACGCCGCGGTTTCTGCCCGTCATGCGGCGGCCGCCGCATGGCGGACACCGCCGCACATCTCGTCGATTGCGTTCTTCCAGAAGTACCCATCCGCCAGTGGGTGCTCACGTTGCCCTACGCGCTCCGCTACCGCTGCGCCTACGACGCTGCACTCACCAGCGAAGTCCTGCGTGCCTATCTCCGTGCGCTCTTCGCTGCGCTTCGCCGGCGCGCAAAGAGGCAGTGGGGCATACCGCGAAGCCAGTGCGGCTCTGTCACTTTCGTCCAACGTTTCGGCTCGGCCCTGCACCTCAACCTCCACTTCCACACCCTTGCGCTCGATGGCGTCTACACCCGCGACGAGAGCAACACGACCCGTTTCCTTCC
>JAAETT010000431.1 GCA_024228115.1 bacterium | reverse complement strand
TGTAAACCCCGTCCCCGCTTGTTGACTTATTCCAGGTGGCGTTCGACGACGGCGTCTTCGCGGACGGCCTGGTTGCGGTCGAGGGGTAGCCGGCTCTCGAACGTGGAGCTGCGGACCGGGCAATCCTGCATCGCACAGCCCTTGCAGTAGGGCGGGCGGCACGGATCGAAGTGGACCACCACGTCCCCAGCCCGCACGTCGTCTCGAAGGGCATGCTCTACGGAATCGTGGATGCCGTGGAGTTGGTCGGCATCGAAGTAACGCGGGACCACCAGATGCAGATCCGCATGAACGTCAGCACCCGCGCGCCAGGCACGCAGGCCGTGCACGTCGATCCAGCCTTCATTTCGCTGCTCGCTGAGCGTTGTCGCCAGGCGTTCGAGCAAGTCGGTATCGGCCGCGTCCATCAGGCCCGCGGCGGCATCCTTCGCCAATAGCCAACCCTGTCGCAAGACGTGGGCAGCCACGCCCAATGCCACCAGCGGATCGAGCGGCGCCCAACCCGTGGCCCAGACCGCCGCCATGCCGACGATCACCCCGGCACTCGTCCAGACATCCGCGAGGACATGCTTGCCATCCGCCACCAGGGCGGCCGAGTCGGTCCGGCGTCCGGTTCGCACCAGATAGATGCCGAGCCATGCGTTGGCGACACTCGCCCCCACGACCAGCTCGAGCCCGAGGCCGATCCGCTGAGGGATGGCGCCGGAAATCAACGCTTTCGCGGCCTCGATGGCGATCAACACTGCGGCCACGGCGATCAGTGCGCCTTCGATCCCCGCAGAGAAATACTCGACCTTCCCATGGCCATAGGGATGACCTTCGTCCGCCGGACGAGACGCCACGTAGAGGCTGAAGAGCAGAAGCACCGCGGCAACGACATTGACCACGGACTCCATGGCATCCGCGAATACGGCGGCGGAGCCCGTGACGATCCAGGCTGCCAATTTGGCGGCGAAGACCGACGCACCGACCGCGGCCGACGCCCAACCCGCCCTCAACCGTTCCCGACGATCCGCTCCCATTCCGGCAGGGTAACGATGTCAGCACCCGATGGTTGAAATCGAATTCCGGGTTCAGGAAGGGCCCGACGGGCTCCCGGTGCAGCACGGCGACGTGCAGTGCGTCGCCAGGACGGCACTTCGCTCACTCCGCCTCTTCCGGCTCCCCTTGCGATGCCGCCTCGAGAGGTGTGCGAAAATGGACATCCCGTTGGGGGAACGGGATCTCGATTCCTGCTTCCGCCAGCGCCGTGTTGACGGCCACGTTGATATCACTTCGTGCGGGCATCCAGAACTCCGGATCCCGCACCCAGGCGCGAAGTTCGAAGAGAAGCGCGCTGTCTCCGAACCCGGTGAAGAGGGCGGCCGGGGCCGGCGTCTCGAGCACCTCGCAATGCTGGCTCGCCGCCTCGCGCAGAATCGCTTGCACGACCTCCGGATCCGTCCCGTAGGCCACACCAAACTCCATGTCGATACGGCGCCGCCGATCGGAGAGCGTCCAGTTGATGACCTGCTGGGAAACCAGATCCGCATTGGGCACGATGATCTCCGAACCATCCCAGGTACGGATCGTGCTGGAGCGGGCTCCGATGCGGCGGACATCTCCGTGGACCGTGCCCATCTGCACCGTGTCGCCAACCTGCACCGGACGCTCGAACAACAGGATCAGCCCGGACACGAAGTTGTTGACCACGTTCTGCATGCCGAACCCGATTCCCACACCCAGCGCACCGATCACGATCGCGAGCCGGTCCCACTCGATGCCAATCGCTGAGAAACCAACCCACAGGCCCAGCAGCATGACGCCGTAGTGCAACATCGTCGAGAATGCGTTCGGTACGCCCCGCTGCATCCGAACCCGGGGAAAGACCTCCTCCTGGAGCACGAAGCGGAGCAGCTTTGATATCTGGACGGCGAGAAAGAGCACGACGACCAAGAGCACGGGATCGCCCAGGCGGAGTTCGACCTCGCCCAGATGGATCGGCGTCGTGAGGAGCGAGGAAGCCACCCCGTAGGCCGCCTCCCGAATGCTGAACAGATCCAGGGAGAGGTGGAGCCAGATCAGGGCGGCTGCCCACGCCATACCGCGTCGCGCAGCGCGTTCGACACGCCGCGGATGCAAGCGGATCATGCGCACAGTCGTCGCCCAACTGCTCCCCAACGAGATGGCGAGGAAGTTGCGAGCCACCTGTAGAACGCCAACGACCACGACGCCCAGATAGGCCGAATGGAACACGCCCTCGCCGAGAACCCGGGACAGCTCCACATACCCGAGCACGTTCCCGAGGATCGAAACCAGGAGCAACGCCACCCCCAGCCGCGTGACGCCCCACAAGAGGAACGGGCTCGTGAGCTGCCATGCCTCGTCCCTCTCGAGGCGCTTCGGGCGCAGCATCCAGAGCAGGATGCAGAGAGCCGCCACCAGCTCGACCAACAGGAGGCAGCGCTCGAGAAGCTCCAGAGGTTCGAGGATTCCCCGCATGCGATCGAAGACGTAGAACCCGGCCAGCCCGATCAGCGCGGCATGGAACCGCCGGGGGACCGCCACCGAAAGAACCCGCAAGGCCGGCACCAGAAACACCAGGCCCATCAGCTCGACGACGGGGCGCGGTACCCCGGGTGTGGTCAGGGCCGCAACACCAAGGCCGGCGATGAGCGCCATGGACCAGGGTCGGCGAAGTAGCAACCTGCCACGCTCCCGCCGGGGATCGTCTTCAGGCCAGCTCCGTGCGCGCACACGGAGCCCGAGGATCAATGCGAGCGCACCCAACACCAAGCCAGCAACCCGGCCACGGGGCGCATCCGGAGCGCGCCACCACTCACCGAACGCCATGAAGTCGCTGCCGGCCGATGCGCCTGCTTGCACCATCAGCGGCTGTTCACCCTCGCCGAGATCCAATGCCCACAAGGGCGGAGCTTCGGCATCGAGCAGGCTCGCCCGCCGTGATTCGCGATACGCGCGGAGCTCACCTTCCGCCTCCGCGAGGCCCGCCTCCAGGCCCGAGAGTTCCTGCTGCAACGCAAACAGGCGACCCAAGCTGTCCGAAACGAGCTGATCACTCTCGTCGAGGCCCGCCAACGCCGCCTGGACAGCAATCTTCACCTCGCTGGGCGCGGGGGTCTCCTGTTCCTCCGAGAGGGTCGCCTCCCACCGACCTCGCCGCTCGATCAGCTGGTCTCGGGTCGTCTCGAGAGACGTGAGGCGTCGGTCCAGGACCTCTCTCCATGCGGCCGCGAGCCCGACGCGCTCGAACCAGGCCTGCTCGAGGTCGATGACCCGGGCCCGGCTCGGGAGCTCGGCGAGCGACTCGCTGAGCTGCTGGCGTGCAGGGACGAGATCCCGGCTGGCTTCACGTACTTCCTCGCGCAATCGATCGACCGCGGGATCCGCCACCGCGAGCACGCGAGCGTCGGCCTTCAGCCGCGCCAGGGCCTCGAGTTCATCTGCGACTTTCGACAGCTCGAAGGGTTCGGGCGCAACCGGCTCGTCCGGAGGCTGCGCATAGGCCGAAGCCGCCAAGGCATGGAGCAGGACCAGGACCAGGAGACGCTTGCACTGCACATCGGGAGCTTGCCTGATCGGAGGCAGCGCGTCAGCTAGGAAGAAAACGCCCCACCTGCGTGCGTCGGGCCTACTCGACCCGCGAGATCGGGAAGGTCGTCCCCTCGCGCGTGACGCTGGCTGAGCTGACCCCGCCTTCCTCGTCTTCCTCGAACTCGACGGTGATGCCCTCGCCGATGAACAAGCCCAGGTCGACCTCGGCGAGCGGAGCCCTCCCTCCTTCGCGCATTCCGATCGAGAGGGTCGAGGCGTCTCGCTGGATCAGGATCTCGAATGCCACGATCGGGACGCTGTAGAGGCCGGCATAGCGGTCGAGCCTGTGATCGACCTCCAACTCGATGAGCTCCGCTGCCGTCCATGGGAGGGTACGCGCGTCCGTAGCCGCGCGAATCTTCGCCACCGAGGCCGGCGCGACGGGCTCCTCCGCGTGCCCCCAGGAGCGGCGCAAGTGCGTGAGGACGCCTGCCAGGCCGTCGTCGTCGAAGCGCGGATCGTACCGATGCCCGGGCATGGTGAGATTCCACTCTTCGTCGCGGATGCGGATCGGCCCGGTCAAACCACCGAGAGCAATACGCACCAACCACGCATCGGAATCGCGTACCCATGGCGAGCCGACCAGGCTCGGCGCGAGCCCCACGGTACCTTGCCCCTCGGCGCCATGGCACGTCCCGCAGCTCATCGCATAGAGTTCGGCACCCCGCTCTTTGCGTTCCTGCTCCTCGGCTGTGAGCGGCCGCGCACCCCCGGGCCGGGGATCCCCGGGCCACGTGAAGTGGCGACGAACACGACGCAGAACGGACTGGGCGCGCTCGGGTCTGTCCGGATTCGCATCGAACAAGGGATGGGGCGCCGACAACGCCACTCTGCTCGCGCCCGGGCTTCGCTGCGCCGTCTCGATCCCCTCGAGCAATGACACGGCCAAGTCGTCTCCATGCCTCGAATCGATCAGATCGAGAAGCTCGGCCGCGGCGTTCGGCGGCGCATCCGCAGCCTGAGCGGCGAGATGGGCTGCCCCCGCGAGCTTGGCCAGCCATTCACCAGCTCCACGATCGGAATCGATTTCCTGCCGCAAGGCCACGAACTCGACGCCAGCCAGGCTCGAGATCACGGCCTGCTCCTCGAGCGCGTCGCCCTCTCGCCCGGCCCGGAGAAGAACGTCCAGCGGGCGCTGCGCGGGCGAAGCCGCGCCTAACGAGTGGAGCGCCTGGATCCTGATCGTCGCGTCGGGATCCGAGACGAAGGGCAAGAGGGTTTCGACCGCCCCAGGATCATCGAGAAGCGGCTCACCGACGCGAATGGCCAGCTCACGGAGCGACGCATCCGCATCGGACAGGGCGCGTCGCCAGGTCGCCAGATCCAGGCCGTTCATCTGGTCGAGGGTCCGCAGCGCATGCTGTCGACCCATCGGACCGAAGCTCTCGAATGCGCGGAGCGCCTGAACCGCAGCAGGCGCAGCCTCGAAGATCAGGCGTCGTCCCGCGCGATCGCGGACCCAGCCGTTCGGGTGGTCGAGGCCGGCGAGTTGGTCTTCCAGGGCAGCCAAGGGAGGCGGCTGGAACGTGATCGGCCGATCTTCGCGCACGACCCGCCAGATGCGTCCCGTCGCACCCGGCGGCTCGAGATCGTGCTTTTCCACGTAGGCGCGAAGATGATCGGAGACATAGTCCGCGTGCTGGATCACCCCTCGGTACATGTCGATCAACCAGATCGAGCCGTCGGGGCCAAAATCTGCGTCGACCGGCCGGAAGCGTTCGTCCGTCGAGGCCAGGAACTCCCGTTGGCCCCATTGCTCGTCAGGATAGAGCCGATGCTCCGCGCGTAGTGTCGTGCCGTCCCGCTCGACGGCGAAATGCGCGACGGCGGAGCTGCCGGGTTCCGGAACGAAGGCATCACCGACGAATTCCGGGCCGTATTGATCTCCGCGCTGGATCGCCAGCCCGCTGACTGCCGTCGGCCCAGCCTGACGACCGTCGCTCCGCAGGGTGCCGCGCAAGTAGGCGCGGTTCAGGCCTGGAGCCACTCGGATGCCGAAGACCTGTTCGCCTCTTGCGAGATCGATGTTCACTCCGGGCTTCGGGACGGCCGCGGCCGACGCGGGCTGCCGCATGGCATAGTCCCCCGAGATCGAATCACCGTAGAGAAACCCGGAATTGTGGTTGTAGTAGAGACGGCCCTTGTCGTCCTGGGCGATTCCCCACTGGCCGCGAAAGACCGTGCCTTGAATCTCGATCGTCTCCCCATTCAACTGAAACCGACGATCCGATTTCGCGTTGTAGATCCATCCATCCAGGCCCGCGAGCAGTCCGTTCTCCTGATGCTCGGGATTGCCGACGATGGCGTACTCCGTAAGGCGGATCTTCTCGTCACACGCGCGGTCGCCGTCCTGATCCCTGCACAGCCACAGGTTCGGCGGCTCACCGACCAGCACACCCTCCGGAAGCACCGCGATCGCTCGCGGCATCACGAGTCCATCCAGGAAGACATCGCTGCGATCCATCCGCCCGTCGCCGTCGGTGTCTTCCAGCAAGACCACACGGCCAACCGGACGATCTTCCCCTCTGCCGTCGATGTCCGGCATGAAGCCGCGCATCTCGATCGCGTAGAGCCGACCCTCGTCGTCCCAGTCCATCGCCACGGGATCGACGACGAGCGGCTCCGCGGCGACGAGTTCCACGCGGAAGCCGGGCGCCGTCCTGAACGTTTCAAGCGCCTGCTCGGGCGAGAGGACCGGTGACGGTGGAACCTCGATGCGGGCCAGGATCTCGCGCGGATCCGGCCCTTGCCACCATTGCCAGGCAAGCACGAGAACGATGCCAAGGCCGAGCAGGACCCAGAGCAACCGTCGCATCATGACGCGGAACCTTTCGCCTGGCGTTTCATGTCGGCCAACTCATGGGCCTCGGCGCGACGCTTGTAGAACGGATCGATCGGGTAGCAGCCTGAGATCAGGCCACCGCGGGGGGCGGTCGTGCAATCACTGAATGTCCGACATACGAGTGGCCGCTTCAAAGGCTGGCCCGACAGGACGTCTCTCGGCAACTCGGGATACGAGAGCACCATCCGGCCGAGACCGATCACGTCGGCGCCGCCTCGCCCCACCACCGCCTGGGCCACATGGGGAAGCCACTCCTGGAGATACGTGTAGCCGGAGCCCACGAAGCAGAGCTCCGCATGGCGGCTCTTGAGCTCCGCGGTGGCTCGCAACTGGCGTGCGACACCCACCAGGGGATCCTCGGGCGGGCGGTATCCATCGGAGGGCGGATAGAAGGCGGGGCGTTGGATGTGTGGGTTGTAGTAGGGGCTACCGGCGGTCGTACACAGGAGCGTCACGCCTGCATCGCCAAGCGCGGTCAACAACGCATCGGTCTCGTCCAGGTCCAGCCCCAGGCCATCCTGACTTCCGCCGAAAGGTCGTTGGGCGGAGGGTTCCGGACGGCCAACGCCATCCTCACCTGCGCGAAACGGATGGAGATCGAAGATCGAGAGCCGCACGCCGATCGCCAGCGCAGGGGCCTCGCGCTTCACCGCCTCGATCGCTCGCAACAAGAAGCGGGAACGTCCCTCCAACCCGCCGCCGTAGGCACCCGGCCGTTCTCGGGCGGCGAGCAACTCGTGGCCCAGATAACCGTGGCAAGCCTTCACATCGACGAAACCGAAGCCGGCCTCCTGCGCCAACTTCGCGACCGCGGCGTAGTCGCCGATCAAGTCGTCGAGCTCCGTGTCGGAAAGCAAGGCCGCATCCGAACGGATGCCGACTCGCTCATCGAGCACCGGGTGGCGGAAGGCGACGCGCGGGGCTGGCAGGCCTTGGGGCCGGGCGAAGCGGCCCGAGTGCGTGAGCTGGAGGCCCGTCAGAAGATCTTCCGATCCGGCTGCGTGTTCCTCGTGAGAAGCCACCAGCAGGTCATGCAGCTCGACCAGGTCCTGCCCGCTGTTCGGATTGCGGGACAGTTGATTCGGATTGGCACGCCCCTCGGGCCGAATGGCGTACGCCTCACCGCCCCAGATGAGCTTTGCACCGCTCGTTCCGAAACGCTGCCAACGGCGTCGCACCAAGTCGGTCGGCCTTCCGTCGGCGGTCGCGTCCCAGCCTTCCATCGGCAGGATGGCAAAGCGGTTGCCTAGCGTTCGGCCTGCGACCTCCAACGGCTGCGCCAGAGGCCCGTCGGGTACGAGCTCCTCGTCGAGAGGAAGCTCGATCCCGAGTTCCTCCAGATAGGCTTCGAGCTTTTCCAGACTTCGAAGGCGCGAGAGCTTGCGGGGCTCGGTCACAGGTAGGCCTCCAGCCGCCCGGCGATATCCGCCAGCGCCGCGCGGTCGCTTTCGGGACGCTCCGGGGAACCCGAATGGGTACGGCTGCTTGCGATGCGACCACGAAGTTCGAGAAACATGGCAGCGTCGTGTTTGTAGGCTGGCACGGGGTCGCGAAACGCGAAGCAGCCCAGGTATTGGAGCAGGTCGTTCAGCTCGTAGAATGCGGGATCCCGGGCTTCCCAGAAGCGGTCTCGCAATGCGAAGTGCTCGGGCGAGAAGGCCGAGAGCCCGAGCAGGTAGTCGCTGCCGTACATGACCATGTCGATCGCCAGGTCGTTTCCTGTCAATACGAGGAAGTCCGGCCGCCGGACATCGCGCAGCGTCAGCCGATCCCATTCGAGCTGGCGTGAGAGCGACGAGTGTTTGGCGCCGATGCACTGCGGAATGGCCATCAGCTCGGCGTAGGCCTCGAGATCGTAGATGCGTCCGTAGGGCACGAACATCGAGCCGAGTTCGAAACCGATGAAACGATCACTCGTGCGTGCCAACCCTGCATGGGCGCCGGCCCATTCCGGCCCGTCTAGCGACGTCAGGCCATTGGAGGGAAAGACGACCGGTATTCCGCCGCGAGATTCGATCGCGTCCATGGCCGCGGAAGTCGCGTCCGGGTTCCAACCATCTCCGGCCTGGTCGCGAACATGGGCCCCCGCCACGAAGCCCTCGCCGTGAATGGACTTCGCCGTATCGAGCACCTGGTGGCGGGTTGCATCGTCGAGCAATTGCACATAGCCGGTGTCCATGTTCACTGCAGGCGTGAGCCCCGCCTCGGCCGTCTGGGAGAGCAACGCGCGATAGCCCTGCCAGTCGATCTCCCCCGCCTCTGTGATGGGCAACAACACGGCCGACATGCCGCGGATCTTTCGACCGGGCCGCACCCGCTGGCTCGGATGGATTTCGCTCACGAGACGACTGCCGGGCGCAGGTATCCACGCACGACGTCCTGCACATGGGTACGCCGCGCCTCCTTCTCGCTCTCGGCGAGGAGGTCCCGCTCGAAGACCGTGCCCAACGTGTATGCGTTGGAGAGATAGAAGTAGCCGAGAGCAGCAATGGAGATGTAGAGCTGGACCGGGTCGACGTCCGCACGGAAGTCGCCGCGGGCGACGCCTCGTTCGAGGATCTCGCCGATCCGATCGACCAGAGGGTGATGAAGGGCGCGAACCTGCTTCGAGCGCTTCAGGTGACGGGCCCGGTGAAGGTTCTCGCTGTTCAACAATGTGATGAACTCCGGATGCTCCAGGAAGTAACCCCAGGTGAAGTCGACCAGCCGCTCCATCGCCTCGGGCGGGCTGTGGGCCTCGAGCTCCAGGGCCTCCTCGGCGCCCCGGATGTCGGCATAGGCCTCCTCGAGGACGGCGAGGAACAGGGCCTGCTTGCTCCCGAAGTAGTGATACAGGAGGGCCTTGTTCACGCCGGCTCCTCGGGCGATCTCGTCGACGCGAGCACCGCCGAGGCCCTGGGCTGCGAACGCCGCGGTGGCGGCGGCAAGGATGCCAGCCCGGGTGCGCTCCGCGTCTCGCGGCCTGTAGGGCAGCTTTCGGAGGGTCTGAGCCGGCATTGCGCCTATATAACCAAACAGTTAGTTATATGCCACCTCATGGAGATCCGAATCCAATCGGTGGCCTTCGCCGGGCAACTCCTGCGCGCCCGGATTCCCTTCCGCTTCGGAAAGGTCACGGTCACGGAAGCGCCCCTGATCACGGCCCGGGTGGAAATCGCAGACGGCGACAAGCTGACCCTCGGGCATGGCGCCGACCTGGCGGTACCCAAGTGGTTCGAGAAGGACGCCCGGAAAACCGCCGGGCAGGACATGAGTGAGCTGTTCGCGAGCGCTTTGCGTGCGGGCCAGGCTTTCGAAGGTCGCGAGGGAACGGCCTTCCAGGTCTGGCGCGACGCCCACGCGAACGCCACGAGCCTCGTCGACGGTTTCGGCCTCGCGTTGGTCGAACGGGCGATGCTCGATGCCGTGTGTCGATGCGCCGGTATTTCCTTTCGCGCGGCCCTCGAAGCGGACTTGTTCGCATTCGACCCGGGAGCGCTGCTGCCCGAGACGGCCGGGATTGGCAGCCCTGCCCTTCTCGCTCCCAAGCCACCGTCCCATGTCTTGCTGCGACACACGGTCGGCGGCCTGGATCCGCTGACCCGTGGCGACGTGACTGCCGAACTCCGCGGCGACGACGGTCATCCGGTTGCGCTCGAGGAAGACATCCAACGCTTCGATCTGCGCGCGTTCAAGCTGAAGCTCGGCGGGGATCCGGCGACGGATCTGCGCCGGTTGACGGCGATCTCCCGGGTCGTCGCCGAACACGCCAGGCCGGGCCCGATCTTCACGCTCGACGCCAACGAGCAGTACGCCAACCTCGGCGAGTTGGCGCGCCTGCTCGAGCTGTTGACGACGAACGCGGATGGCCGCGCCATCCTGGACGGGCTCGCCTACATCGAGCAACCCCTACCGAGGGAACAGACCTTCGACCCGGCCAGTGCAGACGACGTACGTGCAGTCTCCCAGACCGCCCCGCTCCTGATCGATGAGGCCGACAATTCCATCGACGCCTTCTCCCGTGCCCTGGCAATCGGCTACCAGGGTGTCTCGGTGAAGAACTGCAAGGGCGTGTTCCGCGCCCTGGCGAATCGCGCACTCTGCCTCACACGCGGGGGCGGCGCGTTCCAGACCTCCGAGGACCTGACGAATCTTCCCGTCCTCTCCCTCCAGCAGGATCTGACGACCCTTGCCGCCCTGGGCTTGCCGCATACCGAGCGCAACGGTCACCATTTCTTTCCGGGGCTCAGTGTCGTCCCGCCGGAAGAGGCCGAAGCCGCCCTGGCGGCCCAGCCCGATCTCTATGAGCGTCAGGCTGGACGCATCGTGTTGAAGATCCGGGAAGGCCAGCTCTCTCTTGATTGCCAACACGCAGCGGGCTACGGCTGCCACTCGCCGATCTCCTGGAGCGAGCGACTTCCGCTCGACCGCCTGGAAAGGGAACTCCCGAAGTGAGCGAGCCGGCACCCGACGAACGTTGGCAAGGATTGCGCATGGCGAGCCCGCCGGATCCGGTGGTGCTGGATCGCGAGCGGGAGTTCCTTGCAAAGCTCTCGGAACAACCCCTGGCGACGCGTGCACGCGGCTACCTGCGGATGCTCGGCCCGGGCTACATGCAGAGCGCAATGACCCTCGGCGGCGGAACCGTCTCCTCCGCACTCTTTGCCGGTGCCATCTTCGGCTACCAGCTGCTCTGGGTCGCACCCATCGCCATGGCCCTGGGCATGGTGATGTTGACCGCGATTTCCTGGCAAACGCTCTCGACCGGACGCCGGCCCTGGCCGGCCATGCACGAGCACGCCGGCCCCTTCTTCGCCTGGGCCTGGGCACTCGGTGCACTGATCTCGTCGATCATCTGGCAATTCCCTCAATACGCCCTGGCCTCCGCGGTGCTCGTCGATCTGGGCGATCTGGCCGGCATGAAGGGCCTCTCACCCGTGCTGACCGGCGGCCTCATCCTCGTCGCCGCCGTTTCCGTCTCCAGCATGTACGGGCGTTCGGAACGTTGGGTCCGTGCCTATGAGCGGCTCTTGCAGACGATGGTCTGGGGCATCGTCTTCTGTTTTGCATGGGTCGTGTTCCAGACCGGCATCACGGATTGGGACGGACTCTTCCGCGGCTTCTTCAGCTTCCAGATCCCCGACGAACGCAACGGCATCGCCGGAGTCACCCTGATCCTGTCGGGCGTGTCGGCTGCGGTGGGCGTGAACATGGTGTTCCTCTACCCTTACACACTCCTGGCCCGCGGCTGGGGCCGCGAGCACCGCGAGCTCTCCCAATTCGATCTGCTGCTCGGAATGTTCGTGCCCTACACGATCGCGGTCAGCCTGGTCGTGATCGCCACCGCCAACACCCTGCATCTCGACCCGGCCTACGAGGGCGTGCGCCTCTCCCCGGTCCAGGCGGCCCAGGTACTCGCCGAGGGTGTGGGCCCGGTCGCAGGCCGCCTCGTATTCGGCCTCGGCGTGCTCGGCATGGCGTTCTCCTCGATCACACTTCAGATGCTCACTTGCGGCTTCGTCGGTGTGGAACTCCTGGGCCTCAGCGTCGGCAGCTGGCAGCATCGGCTCGCGACCTGGCTGCCCGTGCCTGGCGTCCTCGGCTGCGTCTACTGGAGTGACATCGCCGTCTGGGTCGCCGTGCCCACCAACATCATCTGCGGGGTCTTCCTGCCCGCGGCCTACCTGGGCTTCTGCCTGCTCCAACGCAGCCGCGCCTACCTGGGAGAAGACCGCCCCTCGGGCGTGGGCGGCGCACTCTGGTTCGCAGCGATGCTCGGCGTCACGATCTTCCTGATCGTGTTCCTCGGCTGGTACATCTCGTAGGAGGTCGGAGAGCAGCATGTGATAGGATAGGTGTGCTCCGACCCACCCGGCCGATCCATACCCCGGTACGTCACCGATCAGGGCGCATTCCCTCCCCGCCATCCAGAAGCCCGCCGAAGTTCCGACGCAGACAGGAGAACAGCCATGAAGCTCGTTAGCGCGAAGGCCTATGCCATCCAGACCCCTCCGCCGAACCTGGGGGGCATCTTCTGGTACTTCGTCCGACTCGAGACCGATTCCGGCCTCGTCGGCTGGGGGGAGTGCGCGGTCCTGTTCAGCATGTACGGCCTCGATCGATCGTTCGCCCAGTTGGTCGAAGACAACTTCGAGCGGTACCTGAGGGACAACGACCCGCTCAATCGCGACGCCTTGACGAAGCGGATGTACGAAGGGCTCACGAGCAACAACGCCGGCTACTTCGCTTCGGGCATCATCAGCGCCTTCGATGTCGCGATGTGGGACATCTGCGGGAAGCATTTCGATGCGCCGGTATGTGATCTGCTCGGCGGGCGGTATCGGGAACGGATTCGAACCTATACCTACATCTATTCCAACGTGGGCGAGGGCGATCTCGCGGCTGCCATCGGGGAGTGGAGAAGCAACCCGAAGGCGGTCGCCGAAGCGGCTCGTCGGCTCGTCGACGAGGGATTCACGGGCGTGAAGCTGGACCCGATGCCCTACGCGCCGCCGGGCATGGGAGAGATCTCGCCGATCGAGTTCTCGCTCCAAGACTACGACAGCGCTGAAGCGACGATCGGTGCGATCCGGGAGGCCGTGGGCAACGAGGCGGACATCCTGATCGGCACCCACGGCCAGATGACGCCCTCCGTCTCCCGAAGGCTGGCGAAACGACTCGAACAATTCGACCCCCTCTGGCTCGAGGAGCCCTGTCCGCCGGAGAACGCGGAGGAGATGGCCCGCATCGCTGCGAGCACGACGATTCCCGTCGCGACGGGCGAGCGGCTGGCGTTCATCCACGACTTCCACCGCCTCTTCTCGCAGGGTGCCTGCGCGTTCGCGCAGCCGGATCTCGGGAGCTGCGGCGGAATCTCCGGAGCTCGACAGATCGCCGCGCTGGCGGAGGCACACTACGTGCTGATGGCGCCCCACGTCTGGGGCGGGCCGATCATCACGGCGGCTGCCCTTCAACTCGATGCGGCGATTCCCAACTTCCTGATCCAGGAGAGCATCCACAAGTCCGGGCTGTTCTTCGACGAGCTCCTGAAGGAGCCCTTCGTGTGGGAGGACGGCGACCTGCTGCTCCCCGAGCGGCCGGGCCTGGGCGTCGAGATCGATGAGAAGAAGCTCGAGGAGTATGCGATCAAGCGATGAGATGTCTCGTCGCGCGCGACGTGGCCTGCAACGGACCGCGGTCCGAAGCAGGAACCAGAACCACAGCCAGCCTCAGAGGAGAGCCGCAATGCCCGTGTATGTCGTAGCCCAGGGCCGAATCGAGAACCGCGAGATGCTCGACCAGTACGTGAGCAAGGTGATTCCGACGATCACCGCTGCGGGCGGTCGGATCCTCGGCTTCGACGAGACGCCCGAGATGATCGAAGGCGAGGTCGAGCACCCGCGCACCGTGATCGTCGAGTTCCCCAGCCAAGAGGCATTCCGCACCTGGTACGACTCCGCCGACTACCAGGCGATCCTCCCGCTCCGCCTCGATTCGACGCCGGGCACGCTGATCGTCGTGAACGGACTTGGCTAGGGCGTGTACCAGATCGGCGAGGTGTAGGCGCGGTCCTGGACCGCCATGGGTGCATCGACTGTCACTTCGGTGCCCAGGCGTAGTGCGTCGTAGGCCGTCCAGCGGGGCGTTGGGATCTGCACCACCCGGGCGTAGTAGAAGGCGCGCTGTGCTGGATCGAAATCCGGATCCTGCCAGTAGGAAGCCAGCTGGGCCTCGCCGATCGTATTCGTGTACGTGGTCCCATCCACCGTGGACCCGGTCTCAGCCGCCACGCGGACGTCATAGACCCGCTCCTTCAGCTCACCTCCCTTGTCGATCCAGCCCTTCACGACCTGCGATCGCTCCAGGTTCGCGCCGCTCGGATCCTTCAGCGCCAGGATCAGGAAACCGGGCGCATCACCGGCCCTCTCGGGCAGATCGCCTCCCATGGGCACGCCCTTCTGATAGCCGGTTCGCACACTTTCCGGGCGCAGTACATCCTCGGCCTCGAACGTCCAGCCACCAAAGAAGCGCACGCGCATGCGGGGCCCGCTCGTTGCGTAGACCTCCTTGCGCATCATCGCGTCGAAGATCGCTTCCCGGGTGTTTTCCGTGGCCCAGACACCCGCGTAGCCCGACGCCACCTGCTGCCAACCCATGATGTCGAGTTCTTTGCCACCGGCAGAAGGAATGAACGTCTCGTTCGTCCTTTCCCGCCCCGGCTCGACCAGGACCGCCTTGCCCCAGAAGTTGTTCTCAGCCGCGGTCGCCAACGAAGTGTGGCTATCGGTACTTCCGATCATCCCGAACTTGAACGGATTCACACCCGTCGCGACCCCGAGCCTCAGGCCCGACTTCAGTGCGGAGCGGGCGTACTCGTACTCGAGCATCTCCGGCGTCTTCGGAATCGAACCGGCGACATTCAAGTTGCCCTTGTCCCAGGTCTCGAAGGACGCCAACTCATCATCCGGCGAGAGCAGCGGATGGGTCTCGCCATCCCCCTTGATCTGGGTCACCTCGACCAGGGGCTCCCAGCGCGCGCGCCGCGAGGCGTAGGCCCGCCCGATCGGCTGTCCACTCGAATCCTCGACGGCGAACATCCGGCCATTGCTGAGATTCGCGTTATGGGGAATCGCGAGAATCTGGCCTCCGGTCTTGGTTTCGTATTTCTGAAGAAAGGCCCAGAGGTCTTCGGGGCGTTCCCCATCGAACGCGGAGACCGGCGTCATCTGCCCGGCCGTCTCGGCGCCGTCCCGGTAGACCACGACCCGATGCAGGTTGTCGCCCTTGGGCATCGAGGTCCATTCGTAACCGATCAGGGCACTGAAGACACCGGGTTGATTGTGCCGATCAGCCAGCGACGTAATCTCGTTCCAGATACCGCGCTTCACCTCTTCGTTGGCGAAGATCGGCTCATTGCTCGCCAGGGAACCGATCAACTCCTCCATGATCTTGCGGGCAACATCCTCACCACCCGACAGCGCATCGTAGATGCGTTTGCCGGCAGGATCCGCGAGCACCACCGGATCCTTGGCCCGAAGCTTCGGCAGGACACCCATGTACTCGGCGTGATCGGAGACGACCAGGAAATCCAGCGGCCGATCCAGCTGCACCGATTGGCCCGTGCTGGACGTGACGGTCTCGCCCCTGGCGAAACGATAGGCCTCGCCCGGGTGAAGCCGGGTATTGCCCATCGTGCTGGCATCCATGCTGAAGGAGCTATGGACGTGGGTATCGCCCCAGAGGAGATCCTGGGGGTAGCTTTCGCCGGCGTACGGCGAGTAGTTCGGGCTCTCGGCCCCCGCTGCGACAAGGCTGCCAAGCACGACCGCGATTGCGACCAGGACTCGATTCATCATGAGTGCCTCCCTGCGGGATGAGAGCACAGCTCCGCCTGTGTTCCCATCCCGAATCTCTCTTTCAGCTCTTGCCCCGGGCCTTGTAGGCTAGGAACGGTCGAAGAGGAGATCTCGAATGGCCGCATCCATCAGGTACCGGAAGCTCCAGGACTACAAATACCAGCTCATGGAGAAATACGTTCACGACACCGGCTGGAGTCTTCCTGAAAAGGCGGCCATGGCCGGGGGTTGGACCGCCTTGTCGAAGACCGGAAGGCTCACCATCAAGAAGGGCTACGCGTGGGACGGCCCGAGCGGCCCCGCCATCGACACCAAGAATTTCATGCGCGGCTCCCTCGTCCACGACGCGCTCTACCAGTTGATGCGCGAGGGCCTTCTTCCAGGCAGGAAACGCAAACCCGCGGACATCCTGCTTTGGCTCCTCTGTCTCGAAGACGGGATGTCACAGACACGGGCGGACTACGTCTTCCACGCAGTCCGGGTCTTCGGTGGACGAGCCGCAAGGGCTCGAACGAACCCCGATCGGGTCATCCTGGAAGCGCCGTAGAGTTGCGCTCGCGGCGAGCGCCGGAATGCTCTCCTCGGGTCTTCAGGGGGGCGGGGCGGAGACGCGCTCTGCAAGCAACGCTGCCCGGCGGCTCAGAAGGTAGGCGCGCAGGTCCGCGACGTCGGCGGGCTCGAGCCACTCGGCAAAACTCGGCATGCCGTTTGGCATGCGCACACCGCGAAGCACGATGTCTTCGATGGTGTCGTAGATGCCGGGCGTCGCCTTGCGCAGATCGGGCAGCACGCCGCCGCTCACCGCACCGGAGCCGTGGCAGGTTCCGCACCAGCGATGGAAGAGGTGATTGCCGCGCAACACCTGATCCGCATCGAGATCGGCCGGAATGGCGGCCAGCTGCCGCTCGATGGCTTCGTGCACGGGTAGCTTCGCTTTGCCTCCGAGTTTGTAGACGAGGAGTCGGCCCGTGTTGTCGGTGGTCCCGGCCACCGCTGCGGCATCGCCCGCCGCCAGCGCAAAGCCGCCACCCCAACCCGCCATCACCGCCACGTACTGCGCACCATCCAGCTCGTAGGTCATGGGTGCCGCGACGATTCCGGTTCCGGAGGGCGTCTCCCAGAGCTGCTTGCCATCGCTCGCCCGGTAGGCGACGAAGGTGCCATGGGCTGTGCCCTGGAAGACCAGGTTGCCCGCCGTCGAGAGCGTCCCGCCATTCCATGGGCCGACGTACTGGGCGCGCCAGACTTCCTTCTGGGCCACGGGATCCCAAGCCAGAAGATGGCCGGACACGACCTCCCGCGGGAACGAGTCGGCGACCGTGAAGTCGTAGCCCAGGTTCCAGGCGCCGGGCTTGTACTCGTACTCCGGGTCGAGCTGGAAGAAATACGGCACCTCGTTCGCCGGGATGTACACGAGCCCCGTCTGGGGATTGAACGACATCGGGTGCCAGTTGTGCGCGCCGTGGGGTGAGGGGTAGACCTCGACGACCTTGTTCCGGTAGTCGAGGCCTTCTACCTCGATGGGTCGACCTGTCTTCTTGTCGATGCCCTTGGCCCAGGTGACCTTGGCGAAGGCCTCCGCGGAAATCAGCTCTCCGGTCTCGCGGTCGAGGACATAGAAGAAACCGTTCTTGGGCGCCTGCATCAGCACGCGCCGCTCGCGCCCGTCGATTTCGAGCTCGGCGAGCATGATGTGCTGGGTGGAGGTGTAATCCCAGTTGTCGCCAGGCGTGTTCTGGTAGTGCCAGACCAGCCGGCCGGTATCCGGCCGCAAAGCCAGGATCGAGCTGACGTAGAGGTTGTCGCCACCTCCGGGGCTTCGGACGTAACGGCTCCAGGGCGAGCCGTTACCCGTGCCGACGTAGAGCAGATCGAGCTCCGGGTCGTAGGCGATCGAGTCCCAGACCGTGCCTCCGCCCCCGACCTTCCACCACTCGCCCGTCCACGTCTTCGCCGCCGCCTCGAGTTCCGGATGCTCGAAGGGTTGGGACGGATCCCCGGGCACGGTGTAGAAGCGCCAAACCAGTTCTCCGGTCTCCCAATCGTAGGCGCTCACGTAGCCGCGTACGCCGAACTCGGCGCCGCCGTTGCCGAGAATCACCTTCCCCTTCACGACGCGCGGAGCCATCGTGATCGTGTACGGGCGCGTCGGATCGGTGGTGACGATCTCGAAGATCGGCTCTCCGGTCTCTGCGTCGAGCGAAACCAGTCTCCCGTCCAGGGTGCCCACATAGACCCGGCCGCGATACACGGCCACGCCCCGGTTCACGACGTCACAGCAGGCAATGCCCGCCGTCTTCCGCGGCACACGCGGGTCGTAGCGCCACTTCAGATCGCCGGTACGAGCATCGATGGCGAAGACCACGCTCCAGGTGCCGGTCGTGTAGAACACGCCATCGACCAGGAGGGGTGTCGCCTCCAGTCCGCGCTTCGTACCGGGCTCGAAGGCCCAGTGCAGCCCGAGCCCGCCGACATTGTTCTCATCGATCTGGGTGAGAGGGCTGAAGCGTTGCTCGCTCTGGGTCCGACCGTAGGTCATCCAGACGTCGTTCTCGTCCGCCGCCGCCAGGAGTCGTGCGTCGTCGACCTGGCCGGCACCTACACGCTTGGGCGGCCCAGAGCCACCGGGGAGAAATGCGCAAGCCGCCAGAGACAGACAGGCCAGAGAGAGAAGGCTTCGAATCTTCATTGGACCTTGACTCCAATCACCTCGCTGAACAAGATGCGACCCGAGCCGCCCGCGAATCCACCGCGAAGCATCTTGCCGAGGATGGGATCTTCGATGATACCGAGGGGTGAAGCTTTTTCGCTTCCATACCAATAGGAAGCGACGAGCGGATAGGTGCCCGGCGCCATGGGCGCCCGGAGCTTCCACACCACCTGGGCGCGAGCCCAATCTCCCGCGGCTGCATCGGAACGGATGCCCTTCACGTTGACGAAGGAGAGGTTGCGCATGGCGTCGGCCGGGCGCAGATGCAACCACTCCGTCTGCTCCTTGAAATCCTGGCCGAGCACGGTGGGCTCACCGACGACATGCCAGCCGGAGCCGGCAATCGGTCGGGCCAGCGCGCGATGTGCTCGATCGACCAACGCGATACCGACCACGGGACCAGCGCCGCCTGTCACATCGACCGTCACGCTGATCACCTCGCCAGGCTTTGCCTTCGGAACCACATTGAGCTGGACGGTGGATGCCGCGTCGAGGGCCTGGATGTGACCCACGAGTTCCTCACGCTGTTCCGCAGTGAGATCGCCGTAGCCACCTTTGCCGGCACGAATCACCGCGAGGTGTTTGTTCTCGACGAGTTGTTTGGCCGCCATTCCAGGAGGTGCGCCTGCGAACGCGGACTCCTGCCGGGAGGAGTGACAGCCTGCGCAGAACGGAGCGGCGTCCGTCTGGAAGTTGGGCGTCCCACCCGGATAGGCATCCGCCGCGAGCGGGAAGCAAAGGATCGAGATGGCGAGCGCGATCCGTGCGCCCCGGATACGGAAGGTCATTGCTCCAACTCCTTTTCGAATTCCGAATGACATGTCGCGCACCCGGCACGAACGATCGCCGGGTGCAGAAAGTGGGAGCCCGTCAGCCCGCCGCGCTCATGGGCGATGTGGCAGCTGACACAAGAAACGTCGAACGCCGTGTTGTGCACGGCCAGTGCGTGGAATGCGGGGGCTTGCCACGCCTCTCGCACGGGCGGATCGAAGGCGTCGTGACAGCTCACACAATCCTCGTCCTCGATGGGCCAGTGCATCCCCTCCGGCTCTTCGAACCGGCCCACAACGTACCAGAACGCGTCCTTCGCTGAGTGCAATTTCACCCGGCCTCGGCCAAGGAAGCCGGTACCGCCGTGGCAATCGATGCAGCGAAAGGGACGTTCGTCCGGATGGCCTGCAGCGGCATGGGCGGGGGCCAGGGCTTCCGGAGGACGGGCATCGAAATCCCTCCGATTGTCGGCATGCAGAGTTCTTTCCGCGTCCAGATGGCAGGAGACGCAGAACGCGTTGTCCTGCTCGAGGCGATCGGTGAGGACCCAGCCCGAAGGGCCCGCCACGGCTGCGAGCGCGAGTGCGGCGATCATCCAGGGCTTCCAGCGCGCCAAAGGGTTCAGTCCGCCTCGGCCGCCGGACAGCCGGGCGACGCCAAGGCCACCCGCGCCCAGCCCCGGCCCGGTGCGCCGTCGCATCCCCCTAGTGGAGCGAGAAGACCTTCGAGACGTTGCTTGCCCGGCATCTCATCGCCGGCGGCCCGGGCCGCCTCCACCTCGGGAGGAACCTCCCAGACCGGCGCACCGAGTTCCGTGCGCCCAGGCCACGGACGCGCCGGTGCGGTGCGGAAGAGAGGCGCAGGCCAGCCGGGAGCGCCCGCGCGGTAGCCGGCGAGGACGACCTTGACCCCGCCCACGCGCATGCGCTCGCTCACCGTGCGAAACCAACCGCGAAGGCGAACGGGCACGTGCGGTGCATCGGCGCTGACCAGGACCTCGCCCGCGCCGTCATCCTGTACCTCGCCATCCAGGCTGTCGGAAGGGCGAAGCACCCAGCCACCAACCTCGCCGAGCACCGGGTCGTCGATGTCTTCGCGGCGCTCGACCTCCACGTGCAGGCCGTAGATCTTGCGCGAGGCATAGACGGGGAGGTCCCCGCTGTAGCCGACCTGGAGAGGCAGGGTGCGCAGGGCGTAGAATGCATCGAAGGTGTCGTAGAGGTAGGGACCGGTGTCCAGGGTCGCCGTCTTCACGCGACCGGCGTGACGCTTCTCCTCCACGACGTGGACGAGATGGGTCGTCCAATCGAATTCGACCTCCTCCCAGGTCTCCTTTTCGGCATGGCGGGTGAGCGTGGCCGTGCGGAGCGTCCGCATGCGGTCCACGTCGATCCAGGACTCGCTGCGATCGTTCACTGGATAGAGGAGGGAGAAGAACTCGTTCGTGCGGGCCGTCGCCACGACATGGGCCAGCCGTTTGCCACGCCACTCGACGAGGCGGGCGACCTCGAGAGATGCCCGGCCCACGGCGATGCCCCACCAGGAAACGTCATAGTCAAGCCGCTCGCCGATCGCGAAAGGGAAGCGGGCGGGGGCCTCGCCGAGGCCGTCCGGTCCCAGAACACGGAGCCCCGGGGCGTCGAGCAGGAAGGCCGGTTCCGGCTTCGGCGGGGCTTCCGGCGCAGCTACACCGATGGCCAACAGGAGCGCGAGCGCCAGAGGGCCGAGTCTTGCCAAGCGGTGAGAGGGCATCCAGGGAAGGGTAGAGGAGGCGCAGACGGGCGCGATGGGGGGCGTTATCGTTGCGCGCCATGGCGCACATCAACGACGACTACCTGAAACTCGAGGCCGGCTACCTGTTTCCCGAGATCGGGCGACGGGTGGGCGCCTACCAGGCTGCCCACCCGGACGCACCGGTGATCCGTCTGGGCATCGGGGACGTCACCCTTCCGCTGGTGCCCGCGATCGTCCAGGCCCTGCACGACGCAGTCGATGACATGGGCCGGGCCGAGGATTTCAAGGGCTACGGCCCGGGCCAGGGCTACCCGTTCCTCGTCGAGGCGATCCTCGAGCACGATTTTCGCTCGCGCGGCGTGGAGCTCGACGCAGACGAAGTCTTCGTCTCCGACGGCAGCAAGCAGGACAGCGGGAACATCCAGGAGATCTTCGGCACGGATTGCAGCGTGCTCGTGACCGACCCGGTCTACCCGGTCTACGTCGATACGAATGTCATGGCTGGACGCACCGGCGGTGGAGATGGAGCCGGGTACTACAAAGGCATCCAATATCTCCCCGCCAACGAGGCGAACGGTTTCGTTCCGGCACCACCGGAAGGGCGCGCCGACCTCGCCTACCTCTGCTCCCCCAACAACCCGACCGGCAGCGTGATGACCCGCGAGCAGCTCACGGCCTGGGTGGATTGGGCGCGCGAATGCGACGCCGTCATTCTCTTCGACGCCGCCTATGACGCGTTCATCAGGGATCCCGCCCTGCCCCGCTCGATCTACGAAATCCCCGGGGCCCGGGAATGCGCGATCGAGATGCGCAGCTTCTCGAAGCGGGCGGGCTTCACCGGGATGCGTTGCGCGTACACCATCGTCCCGAGGGCGTTGCAAGGCAGTGATTCCAACGGCAACCCGGTGTCGATCCACTCCCTGTGGGCGCGACGACAGGCCACGAAATTCAACGAAGTGCCGTACATCATCCAGCGCGGCGCGGCGGCCGCCTTTTCCCCGGAAGGCCAGAAACAGACCGGCGAACAAGTGGCCTACTACATGGAGAACGCACGGCGCGTACGTGACGGGCTCTCCGCCGCAGACTTCAAGGTCTTCGCAGGCGTACACGCCCCCTACATCTGGTTGCGCACGCCGGATGGCCTGAGCTCCTGGGATTTCTTCGACGTCCTGCTCGAAAAGACCCACGTCGTCGGCACCCCTGGATCGGGCTTCGGACCGGCCGGCGAAGGTTACTTCCGGATCTCCGCCTTCAATTCGCGCGAGAACGTGGATGAAGCCGTATCGCGCATTCAGAGGGCGTTCAGGTAGTCAACTTCTTGTATTTGATCCGGTGAGGCTGGTCGGCGGCGGCGCCCTTGCGGCGTTTGAAGTCGGCCTCGTAGTCCTGGTAGTTGCCTTCGAAGTAGACGACCTCGCTGTCGCCTTCGAATGCCAGGATGTGGGTGGCGATGCGGTCGAGGAACCAACGATCATGGGAAATGACCACAACGCAACCTGCGAAACCGAGGATCCCCTCTTCGAGCGCGCGTAGCGTATCGACGTCGAGATCGTTGCTGGGTTCGTCGAGAAGGAGGACGTTCCCACCGGATGCGACCAGCTTGGCCAGGTGGACGCGATTCCGCTCGCCACCCGAGAGGGTTCCGACCTTCTTTTGTTGATCGGCCCCCTTGAACCCGAATTGGCTCACATAACCCCGGGTGCTGATCTCCCGGGAGCCGACTTTCATCCTCTCCTGGCCACCGCTGATCTCCTCCCACACGCCACGGTCGGCGCCGAGGGCATCGCGGCTCTGGTCCACATAGGCGAGCTGCACGGTCTCGCCGAGCCGGAGCGTTCCGCCGTCGGGTTTCTCTTCACCGGCAATCATTCGGAAGAGTGTCGTCTTGCCGGCGCCGTTTGCGCCGATCACACCGACGATGCCACCCCGTGGCAACGAGAAGGAAAGGTCTTCGAAGAGCAGACGATCCCCGTAACCCTTCTTGAGCCCCTCGGCCTCGACCACCAGATCACCAAGTCGCGGCCCGGGCGGCACCAGGATCTCGACGCTCTCCGGCGCGCGCTTCTCCTCCTCGGCCCGTAGGTCCGAGAAGGCCCGGATGCGCGCCTTGCTCTTCGTCTGTCGAGCGCGCGGTGTCATCTGGATCCAGTCGAGTTCGCGCTCCAACGTCCGACGCCGAACCGAGGCCTGCTTCTCGTCGGACTCGAGCCGAGCTTGCTTCTGGCGCAGCCAACCCGAGTAGTTCCCCTCGTAGGGGATCCCCCGCCCGCGATCGAGTTCGAGAATCCACCCGGCCACGTTGTCGAGGAAATAGCGATCATGGGTCACGGCCACGACCGTGCCCGGATACTCCTTGAGATGGCGCTCGAGCCATGCCACGGATTCCGCGTCCAGGTGGTTGGTGGGCTCATCGAGAAGGAGCATGTCCGGCTTCTGCAAGAGCAGACGGCAGAGGGCGACGCGCCGCCGCTCTCCGCCCGAAAGCTTGGCCACATCGGCTTCGCCCGGCGGGAGACGCAGGGCATCCATGGCGATTTCGAGCGTGCGTTCGAGCTCCCAGGCGCCCGCTGCATCGATCTTGTCCTGAAGGCCGCCCTGCTCTTCGAGCAGTGCGTTCATCTCGTCATCGTCCATCGGCTCGGCGAATCGCGCGCTCACCTCTTCGAAGCGCTGAAGCAGGTCGCGAAGTTCGCCGACACCGTCCTCCACGTTGCCCTTCACGTCCTTGTTCGGATCGAGCTCCGGCTCCTGGGGTAGGAAGCCGACCCGCAAACCATCCGCCGGCCGAGCTTCCCCCAGATAGTCCTTGTCCAGGCCGGCCATGATTCGGAGCAGGCTGCTCTTTCCCGCTCCGTTGGCACCGAGCACCCCGATCTTCGCGCCCGGCAGGAACGCCAGGGTGATGCCGTCGAGGATCACCCGATCCGGCGGTACGACCCTGCGCAGATCCTGCAAGGTGAATACGAACTCGTGTGCCACGGACACTCCCCCTGTTCCGGGCGGGGAGTGTAGCGATGTGGCTGGGGGCTCAAGGGGCTGCGGGCAAGCCCAGCTTGAACACGCTTCCACCTTCGGGTGGGCACGTGACCTCGATCGTTCCCCGATGCTCACGCACGATGTCCCAGGCAATCGCCAACCCGAGGCCGGTGCCTTCATCCGGTGCCTTGGTGGTGAAGAAGGGATCGAAGACGCGTTCCCGGATCTCCTCCGGGATGCCCGGTCCGTCGTCGGCGATGACGGCGAAGACACCGTTCGCGTCCACGCCCGAGTAGATCGCGATCCGCCCCCCCGTGCCTTCGGCCAGTGCCTGGCGGGCGTTCAGCAGGAGGTTGAGGACGACCTGCACGAGGGCGGCCCGGTTGCCGCGAACCGAGGGCAAGTCTGCCGCGAACGTGGGCTGCACCTCCACCTGCCGGCTCCCGCGGTGCAGCGAGGCGAACCGGATGGCCTCGCGAAGCACGTCGTTCAGATCGACCAACCCTTCTTCCTCGGTGGCGTCGCGAGAAAGCCGACGCATCTGATCGACGATCGTCGAGATCCGCTCGACACCTTCCAGTGTTTCGGCCACGACGTCGGGTAGCTCTGCCAGATCCGCCGGAAGCTCCGAGGCTGCAGGTTCGACGACCTTCCCGAGCGATTCGCACGCCCCTTGGATATGCACCAGATTCGAGCGCACGAAGGCGAGTGGATTGTTCACTTCGTGGGCTACACCTGCCGCCAGGAATCCGACGCTCTCGAGCTTCTGGGCCTGACGCAGGCCGCGCTCGGCCTTGCGCTCCTCGGTGCGATCGTGGAGCACGACCACGCAACCCGCATCGCCAAGTGAGCCGCAGGAGAGGCGAAGCAGTCTACCGGAGAGCGTGCTCACCTTCGGCAGGATCCTCGGCCCATCGGGCCCCGGATCGGCCAGTGCCATCGCGATGCTGCCGTGGTCCGAAGGCTCGACGATCTCCTCCAGGCATCGCCGGAGTTTTCGTCCCCGGACTTCCCCGACGGAGGCTCCGAGGAGTTCCTCCGCGGCCGGGTTTGCGTCGACGACACCCCCCTCGGCATCGGTCACCACCACGCCATCGCGCAGATGGTCGAAGACGTCACGCCGCACGAGAGAGACCGGCCCGAGAAAGCCCAGGCGAAACACCAGGGGAAACATCAGAGCGGTGGAAACCCCGAGAGCCGCGCCCGTTGGATCCCAGCTGAGATCCACCCAGCCAAATTGATAGGCCGCACTGGCAGCAAAGGGTGCAATGCTGGCGGAAATGGCCACGGCGGCCTGGGCGGGCCCGGATTGCCCTGCGAGAAAGCGTGCGTGCCGGGCCATCAATCCGACGCTGACCACGACCTGGCAGTAGCCCCATGCCAGGAAAGCCCGCATCAGCGGACCATTGATGAAATCTCCCGCCGTGATCTCGGCAACCAGGCCGTGAGCATCATTGGTGACGAACGCGAGGTAGAAGCAGCAGCCGGGAAGCAGGCAGAACACCGCCGCGGCGGGCCGGACTTCGAACCATTCCACCCGCGAAAACAGCCCGCAAAGAAAGAGCCATGTGCCTGGCGTCAACGCGATCCCGAGAAACATGATGCGGTAGGCCGCTTGGATGCCCGCCAGATCGTCGGCCATGTAACGCCAGGCGGCGCCGCCGGTCCACATTCCCAATGCCAGCAGCAGGAAGAGCAGCACCCAGTGAATCCGGGTTTTCCCCGATTGCCAGGCAAGCAAAACCGCAAGCGCCGCATTGACGCCGAAGCTCGTCCAGAGGGGAATCACTGCAGCATGCACGGCTCGTACATCGGCCGCACATGGATGGGAGCTGAGCTGCCAACTCCGGCTTGTGGTTCAGGGCTTCCGCAGCAATGAAATCAAGCTGGAGGTGTCGAGACGGCCTCCGCCTCTTGCTTGAACTGCTGCGTAGAGCTGATCCACGAGGGCCGCCAACGGAAGCCGAGCACCGCTGCGACGGGCTTCCGCGAGGGCGATGTCCAGATCCTTCCGCATCCAATCGACCGCGAATCCGAAATCGAACTTTCCCTCGATCATCGTCTCGGCGCGCTGATCCATCTGCCAGGATTGCGCCGCTCCCTTCGAAATCACTTCCACGACCCGGCGCGGATCGAGGCCCGCCGCCTCCGCAAACGCCAGGCCTTCCGAAAGGCCTTCGATCACTCCGGCGATGCAGATCTGATTGACCATCTTCGAGAGCTGGCCACTGCCGGCCGGGCCCATCCAGGTCGCGTTTCGCGCGAACGTCTTCATCAGCGGCAGCGCGGCGTCGAAATGGGCGCGCTCGCCCCCCGCCATCACCGTCAAGCGGCCCAACTTCGCCCCCTCCTCTCCACCGGATACCGGAGCATCGACGAAGCCCACACCTCCGGCAGCAGCCCGTGCTTCGAGGCTTCGCGCGCTCTCGGCCGAGGCCGTAGTGTGATCGACGAAGACGGCGCCCTTCTCCATCGCGTCGATCGAAGGCAGCGCGACTTCCAGGAGATCGGCGTCGTTTCCGGCACAACAGAAAACGAAACGCGCGCCCTGCGCAGCATCGGCGGGATTGTCGCAGCAGCGTCCCCCGTGTTCTCCGACCCAGGCGTCCCCCTTCGCTGTCGTACGGTTGTAGACGACGACATCATGCCCCGCGGCGGCCAGGTGTCCTGCCATCGGGTACCCCATCGCCCCGAGGCATAGGAACCCCACTCGTTCGCCCATCGCTTCCTCCCTTGGTAGCCAGCGAGGTTACCCGACGGTGGTTGTCACGGGCCGGCGGCCACGTTCACCCCAGCGGATACGGAACCGCCCTCGAAATCGCGTCACAGGCCGTGAGGGCTGCGGGGTCGAGTGTCACCTCGGCCGCCGCCAGGGCCTCGTCGAGTTGACGGGCATCGGTGGCACCAATCAGCGTCGAGCCGACGAAATCGTGACTCAGGGTCCAGGCGATCGCGAAGGTGACCGGCGCAATCTCATGCTCGAAGGCCACGGCCGCAAAGCGATTGGCTGCATCCAGACTGCGAGAATTGACAAAACGTCCGGCCATCGCCTTGGTGCGCTTGCTGTGCTCCCGGTACAACGTGAAGCGACAACCCTCGGGCCACTCGTCCTCCTGGTACTTGCAGGAAAGCACGCCGCCCGCGAGAGGGCTGTACGGCAGCAGACTCACGTCGTGCTTGCGGCAGACGGCTGCAAGCTCGTCCTCGAAACGACGGTTCAGCAGACTGAAATTGTTCTGGATCGTCTGGTATCGGATCGTTCCGTGCTTGTCGGCGGCCCAGAGGCTTTCCATCAGGCCCCCACACGTCTCGTTGCTACAGCCGACGGCGCGCACCTTGCCGGCCTCGACGACCCGGTCGAGGCCCTCCAGGGTCTCCTCGATCGGGAAGCCCGGGTCCGGCCAATGCACCTGATAGAGGTCGAGGTAGTCCGTCCCGAGGCGGCGCAGGCTGTCCTCCACCGCGCGTTCGATCTGGTGCCGGTCGAGGGCCGTCTTGCCATGCCGTACCGGCCCCTGGAACCAGCCTCCGGTCGGGCCTGAAATCTTCGACGCCACCACCACGGCATCCCGCGGCTTCGAGGCCAGCCACTTCCCGCAGATCTCCTCGCTGCGCCCGGCATGGCTCCGATCCGGCGGCACCGGATAGATCTCCGCGACGTCCAGGAAATCCACACCGCCTTCGAAGGCCCGATCGAGGATCTTCAGGCTTTCGCCCTCCTCGGCCATCGAACCGAAAGTCATCGTGCCCATCCCAATCTGGGAAACGACGAGGCCGGTCCGACCGAGCCGTCGCTGTCTCATGGCTGAACCCCCTGAACCAATTGGACGGGCCGTGCCGCGGCACCCCCGGCTGGATCCAGTCGCAACACACGCGGGAAGCCTCCCTCCACCTGCCAGGTCGGCAGATTGGAGTTCGAGGTCCAGACGCGGCCCTGTTCATCGAAGTCGATATCCCGGGTGAACGTGACCCGCGTCGGCAGCGGATAGACCGTGAAGCTCTCGCTCTCGGGCTGGAAGCGCATCAAGGTGTCCGAGTTGGTCCCGCAGATCCACACCTCATTTCTGGGCCGGTTCACGTTCAGCGAGTAGGGCGTCTCGACACCCTCCTTGGAGGTCGGAAGCGTCCACTCCTTGAAGTCACGGGTCACCACGTCGAAGCGCGCCAGCAGACCGGAGGAGAAGCTCGGAATCCACAAGCCATTCTTCGCATCGAAACGCAAACGTCTCGGTGCCGGGAACGGCGTGTCGATCATCTCCACTTCGAACGTGTCCGGATCGATCCGCCCGATGCGATGCTGGTTCAGCTGGCTGAACCAGACCGAGCCATCCGGCGCGATGTCGATTCCGTAGGGAACCGGCATGAAATCCGGATCTCCACCCTCCATGCCAACCCCGGAGGAACCGCCGAATTCATCGGCGAGCCAGAGAATGACCGGGAGCATTCGCAGCACGAGATCCTGGCCGAGGCTGCCCGCGGGTAGACGCTGGGTGCGGAAGGTCTCCGTCTCGGGATCGAACATCCCGAGGTGGTTCGACACGGCGAGCGTGAACCACACCCGCCCTTTTCCGTCGATACGGAGCGTATGCGGGTAGTAGCCCTCTTCCAGCGGGTAGGTCTTCCAGGTCTCCGCCTTCGTATCGAAGCGACCCATCTTGTTGCCGAGCGCGAACGTGATCCAGATGTCGCCGTCGGGCCCGACCTGCAGGGAATGCGGTCCCTCCCGCGCATTCGCCGTCGGTGGCATCGGCTGATCCCGCCCACCGAATGCGCCACCGAGGGAGAGATCGCTCTCGATCGGGAAGGACGCCATCTCACCCGAGGCCGGGTCCAGCCTGTAGAGGTGGTCTTGCGTCATGTCGACGGAGTACGCGCGACCGTCCGGATGGAAGATGAGATCGTGTTGCATCGAGGCGCGCATGCCGAGCTCCCATTCCTCGACGACGGCCTGGCGCGCTTCGACCGAAGGGGCCGGAGCGAAATCGGGGGAGTCTGCATTGGCCGTGAGCACCGGTATCGCGGTGGCCGGGTCGTAGGCCGCGCGGAAGAGTTCGGGCACCTGGGCCCGCAGCTCCTCCGGCAGGATGCCACCCATGCGCGCCATCAGGGAGAGCACCTTCTCCCATTGCCAATCCTCACGCGGAACCCGGGTCGCCTGGTTTCCCTGCTGATGACAGTAGGTGCATTGGCGCACGAACTGCTCGCGATGGGTGGGATCGTCGATCTGGGCGGTCAGTAGCGAAAGCCAGCGATGGGCGGGAAGCTGGGCCGCCAACGCGGCGGGGTCGGTCTCGCGCTCGAGTTCGAGCAGCAGTCCTTCCTCGGGAACTTCGACCTGCACCCGATGATCCTTCCAGCCGATCCGGCGAACCCGCAGCTCGACCCGGTCGGCCTCGACATCGGGGGTGCGGAAGAAGCCCTCCGCATCGGTGAAGACTGTCAACGTGTGGATCGGGTCGCCGTGCTGTGCGCTGACCATTGCGCCGACCACTGGCCCTGCAGCGTCACGGACCGTTCCGGCCAATACACCGGCTGCCACCCAGGAGGGCGGAACCAGAATCAGGCCCGCTACCATTCCCGCGAGACCCACCCTGATGTTTCGACGTCTGTTCACCATCTCATCTCCTCCCAGTGCGCCGGCGGAAGATACCGTGATGCGGAGCTCCCGGCGCGCAATGAGCGTCGTGGCGGCCAGCCTGGCCCTGGCGGCCTGTTCGACAGCGCCGCCCGCCCCCGCCGACGGGCCTCCCACTGCGATCCCGTGGACCTCGGAGCTGCTGGAACGGGCCGAAGCCCTCGCGGCCACCCTCGCGGACGCTCCGACGGCCCCTGATGGCACCCTGCGTGTGCGCCTGGCCTTCGAGGATGCGGTCGACCTGGATCTGTTCGTCTCGGATCCGCTCCAGGAGACCGTCTACTTCGCCAACGATCGAAGCGGCAGCGGGGGTGTCCTCGAAAAGGACATGCGCTGCGGAATGCCAGGGCCGCGGATCGAGCGCGTCAGCTGGAGCCCGGCGCCGGCCGGGCGTTACCGGGTGGGCGTGGACTTCCCACGGCGCTGTGATGGCGCTTCCGGCGGTCCCGCACCGTTCGCGATCGCGGTAGAACGCGGAGGTTCACGCACACTCCAGCGTGGCGTGATCGAGGCTGGCATCTTCCTGCCGATCGTCGACCGCTTCGACGTACGCTAGCCAGAAGCGGAAGCGGGGACGTTCTTTCCGCTGTTTCCGTTGTTCAGTTTCCCGCTCCGCGGGAAACTGAACAACGGAAACAGCGGAAAGAACGTCCCCGCTCGGGCAGCTAGGGGCCTTGGAGAGAAACCGTTCCGTCCTGCCCGTCCGCGTAGAATCCGTCGCCGCCAGGAGCCGTGATGTTGGCGGCGGGCAGGGTCCGAGGCTGGACGTTCACGATCGATACGCGACCACCGCCGCCGCCGACGTTGAGGACGTTGGACCGGTCGCCGCCGCCGGCGGAGATCGTGCCGGAGCCGCCCAACGTGTCGACTACCAGATTCACGCTTCCGCCCGAACCCATGCCACTGAGGCCCCCGGCGCCGATACCGCCGTCGGCTCGGATGGCTCCATCGACAACCAGATCCGTCGCCGTCACGAATACGCGGCCACCGCCATCCCCGCCGTCCGTCGAGCCGCTTGATCCACCGCCGGAACCCAGGTCGCGAGGATCGTTCGGATCGCCGTAGAGCGGATTCGGGGGGCCGCCAGCCGTGCCGTTTTGGCCTCCCAGGCCGCCGTAGCTCCCGCCCGACTGCGTCCCGGAACCCGGCAAGTTTCCCAGGGTGAAGCCGGACGCGCCCGTCGCCCGCCCACCCTCGTAGCCTCGGGCCGTGGCGTCGATCGAGAAGCCGCCCGTCACCAGATCCAGGCTTGCTTCATAACTCTGGGTGGTCTCGGGATGCGTTAGCCAACTGCCCTCGGTGATGTCGATGCGATCGTTGGCGATGACCGGATCGGCGATCTCGACGAAGGCGCCACCCTGGAGGGTCACACGATCGAAGCGCCAGGTCCCGGCGTACGTTGCGCCGGCGGAAGCCACCGTCGCGAAATCGACGCCGTTCTCGTTGGGCGTCACGACGGTGATCACACTGGCCGTATTCCCGCCGATCTGGAAGGTCTCGCTCTGGGCAACGTCCGGGTTCAGGCGCATGCCCGCCAACCCACCGGGCAGAATCAGGACACCACCGTCGGTCAGCAGTGTGTCCGGGCCGACGCCGGCAGCAACGCCCGGGCCGATCGGTACCCAGCTTGCCGCGGTAGGCCAGGTTCCCGTGGCAAGGCCGGCATCAACGATCAGCTCGCCGTCCAGATCCCCTGTCTGATGCAGGTACACCGAGCCTGGGGCGCCGTCGGCGTAGAACCCATCGCCACCACGAGCCGTGACCTGGCGCAACCCACCCAGATCCGAAGCCGGGTCCACGAAGTCCACTTCGAGGGCGATCCGACCTCCGCCGCCGCCCACGTTGTTGACATTGGAGCGGTCACCACCATCTGCCTGGATCACGCCCGTGCCCGCGAGGCGCCCCGTGGTGATCCAGACCGAGCCACCCGCCCCCATGCCCGACAGACCCCCGGCGCCGATGCTGCCGTTGGCGCGAATCGCGCCGTCCACGATCACGTCCACCGTGGTCTGGATGCGCACGCAACCGCCGCCGTCGCCTCCGTCGGTATTGCCATTCGAGCCTCCGCCCGAACCGAGCAGGGCCGGTCGCTTCGGGTCACCGTACACCGGAACAGGAGATCCGGTCGCCCCGGAGGCCACCCCGCCGGGCCCGCCATGGCTACCGCCCGTCTGGGTTCCCGCGCCGACCTGGCCGGCCAGGGTCTCGCCGAAGGCCCCGGTTGCGGTACCTCCGGAGTAGCCGCGCGAAGTCACGTCGATCGCGCTGCCAGCCTCGATGTCCAGGCTGGCCGCAGAGACCTGTAGACAGCTCTCATCCCGAGCCGGATGGGTCAGAACGGACGATCCCTCGATCCGCAACGAACCCGTCGCCTGGATCGGTCCCTGTGCGAGCACCTGGGCTCCACCGCGCAGCGTGATGTCGTCGAACGTCAGGTTTCCGGGCAGGATCGCGAGATCCGGCGGATTCACGAAGCCCTGACCGTCGATCAGCAGATCGCCGAAGAGCTGACTGCTCCCGCGGAGGAATACTGTACCCGGCCCACCGTCGGCGTAGAAGCCATCTCCGCCCCGGGCCGTGATGTCTGCGACCGGCAGTGCGATCGGCTGGATGTGCTGGATGGCCACGCGTCCGCCTCCGCCACCCACGTTGTTGACATCCGCACGCGTGCCGCCATCCGCCGAGATCGTTCCGGTGCCGCCGAGCAGGTCCACGACCAGGTTGATGCTGCCGCCAGCTCCCATACCGCTCAGGCCCCCCGCTCCGATTCCTCCATTGGCATTCAGCGTTCCATCCACGGTGACGTTCGTAGCCGTCACGAAGATGCGGCCCCCGCCGTCACCACCATCCGAATTGCCGTTGGCACCGCCGCCGGAGCCGAGGTCCTGCGGATCGGTCAAGCTGCCGTAGGTGGGGTTCGGAGGTCCTCCGGCGTTCACTTCCGCCCCGCCGAGGCCTCCGTGGCTGCCTCCTGTGCGGGTTGCTGAACCCGCGACGTTCCCGAGCGTGAAGCCGGGCTCGTCGAGCAGGCGGCCGCCTTCGTAGCCTCGTGCGCTGACGTCGATCTGGCTGGTCGCATCAACGTGCAGGGCATCCACCGAGAGATCGAGACGGGCCTCGTAGATCTGGGAGGTCTGCGGATGGGTGAGCGTGGAGCGTTCGTTGACCTCGAAGACGTCATTGACCGTGACGGGATCGGCGATCTCCACGAAGGCTCCGCCCTGGAGGGTCACGCGATCGAAACGCCAATGCCCGGCGTACGTGTTCCCGGGGCTTGCGAGCGAAGGGAATCCGAACCCGTTCTCGTTGGGTGTCACCACCGAAATCGTAGTCGCCGTGTTGTCAGCGATCTCGAAGGTCTCGTTGTGGAGCGTGTCCGGGTTGAGTCTCAAACCGACGAGCCCGCCGGGAAGCAGCGGCACGGCGCCGTCGGTCGTGAGCGTATCGGGGCCAACCGCCGAAGCGATCCCAGGCCCGACCGGGACCCAGCGCGATTCCAGCGGCCAGGTGCCCGTCGCGAGGCCGGCGTCTACGATCAGCTCGCCGTCGATGTCACCGGTGCGGTGGATGAAGACCGTTCCGGGTGCGCCGTCGGCATAGAAGCCGTCTCCGCCCCGGGCGGTCACCTGGCGCAAGCCGCCGAGATCGGACTGGGGATCGACGAAGTCCACTTCGAGGGCAATCCGGCCTCCGCCGCCACCGAAGTTGTTGATGGCCGAACGGTCACCGCCGTCGGTCTGAATCACACCTGCTCCGGCCAACCGGGAGGTCGAAATCCAGACAGAGCCGCCGGAACCCATTCCCGACAGACCGCCGGCGCCGATGCTGCCATTGGCGCGAATCGCGCCGTCCACGACGACCTCGTTGCTGACGATCATCCGCACACAGCCGCCGCCTGCACCACCGTCCGTGTTGCCACTCGCACCGCCGCCGGAACCCAGCAGCGTGGGTTGCGACGGATCTCCGTAGAGCGGGCTCCTCGCTCCGCCGGATCCGTCCGAGCCGCCGTCACCACCGTAACTACCACCGACGCGCGGGCCGGCTCCCAGCTGCCCAGCCAGGGTCTCTCCGGACGCGCCCGCTGCGATCCCGCCAGCGTAGCCTCGCCCGGTCACGTCGATGGCGCTGGTCGCATCGATCTCGACCCGGCTCGAATCGATGACCAGGCAGCTCTCGTCGCCGTCCGCATGCGTCAACGACGAGCCGCCGCGTAGGATCAGGTCTTCAGCGAGCTGGATGGCTCCGTCTGCGACGACGTTTGCGCCGTTTTGCAGGATGATCGTGTCGAAGGTCGCGCCGGGCGGGATCAGCAGGTTGGTCAACGGCGAGCCCGGCCCGTTGCCGTTGATCACGAGGTCGCCGACCGTCGTGCCTTCCTCCAGGAGGAAGATGGTTCCGTCGGCTCCATCAGCGTAGAAGCCGTCGCCTCCAGAGGACGTGATGAGCTGCGGGTCGTAGGTGGAAATGTCGAGGAAACGGAGTGCGATGCGTCCTCCGCCGCCACCGACGTTGTTGACATTGGCCCTCGTTCCACCGTCGGCCTCCACCGTACCGGTACCCGAGAGCGTGCGGGTGCGGAGGTTGATGCCACCGCCGGCACCCATTCCCGACAACCCGCCCGCGCCGATCCCGCCGTCCGCGCGAATCGCGCCGTCGACGACGAGGTTGATGGCACCGAGCAGCACCAGTCCGCCGCCATCGCCACCATCCGTGTTGCCGCTGGCGCCGCCACCACCGCCGGGAAGCAGCGGCTCGGTGAGATCTCCATAGACCGGGGCAGGATTCAGGCCGTTCGACGTTTCGTTCCCGCCGAGGCCGCCGTAGCTGCCGCCCTGCCGCGCCTCGGACCCAGGCAGATTGCCTGCGGTTTGACCGGACTCATCGGGCAGCTTGCCGCCGAGGTAACCGAGCCCGCTCGCGTCGATGACACTCGTCGCGTCGATCGTAAGGGTCCAGACGCTGAGATCGAGCTGATCGGTGCTGACCGCGTCGGCCGGGAGGTGATCCACCACGGCCCCGTTCACCAACTCCAGATTCTGGAGCAGGTGGGTCCCGGCGAATGTCACGCGCGCAGCGTCCACGCGGACGTTCTGGCCGTCGAGCGCGCCGGCCACGATCAGTGTGTCCGTGTTCAGGACCGTGAAGATCGTGCCTGCGGTGATCGCAGCCGTTGCGCCGAGATCTCCAACCGGGTTTCCGAGACCGTCATCCGGCAACGGCTCCCGGTTGCCAGCCGTATCGACGCCCACAGTCGCGAACTCGTAGCTGCCGTCGCCACCCATGCGGGTCGAGTCGAAGACAATGCTACCGCTCGCGCCCGCTTGCGGCAGGTACTCGCCGTTCGCGTTTCCGCCGGTTGAATCCGTGTAGCGGTTGAACGTGCCGAATCCGTCGCGGCGGAAGAAGAGCTCGACGTGGTCGAGATCGCCCAGGCCGGCCTGCACGAGGTAGTCGACCGTCACGCTCGTACCGGACGGTGCGTTGACGTTCGTCACGATCGTATCCGGCGGCGTGATGTCGGCCGAGGTGATCCGCACCGGGAGCGCGGTTGCCGTGCCGATGTTGCCCTGCCCGTCCAGTGCCTGGGCGGTGATCAGCACGTCCGGGCTGGTGAGCCCGAAGGGAACGGGAATCCCGAAGGTGAAGGACGCACTGGTCTGGGACGGTGCAATGAGCTGAGAGCCGGAGTCCGTGAACGCCCCGGTCACGTCGTAGCGAAGCTCCGTCACGCCGACCGCGTCCGTTGCATCGACCTGGAGCTGGATCGTATCGCCGAAGTTGAAGGGCGTATCCGGAGCCGGAGCCACGATCGTGGCCTGGGGCCGGGTCAGGTCGGTCACGTTCAGCGTGATGCTCGCCACCGGCGAACTCGTTCCGTTGGTATCCACGGCCTGCACGCTGAAGAGCACCTGCCCGCCAACCGTCGCTCCCACCGGGATCGGAACATTGAATGTGGCCGGGGCCGAATTCAACGGCGGTTGGATCTGCAACGTCTGGCTGAAACTCGCCTGGCCGCTGGCCGTCGCGATGAGCTGGGCGACACCGCCCCCGAGATCGTCGCCCTGGACCATGAAGTCGACCAGGTTTCCAGGCTCGATGTCGCTGCCGTCCGGCGGTGACAGGATGGTCACCGTGGGCGCGGGATCGTTGGCGACGACGCTGACCGGAACAGCGACGGGGATCAGCGCGCCTGCCGAGACAAAGACCGTGGCGTTGCCGCCACCGATCGCGGTCACGACGCCTGCCGAATCCACCGAGACAACCGCAGGCGCGCTGCCGAAGAACGACACCGGCACACCCACGGGACCGGTCGACCCGTCGCTGAAGACGCCCTCGACGACGAGCGGCTGTGTCGCGCCGAGCGTGTCGAACATGACGCTCGACGGCGTCACGGTGATCGCGTCCAAGCTCGCGAAGTCGACGACGACGTTGGTCGTGCCCTGCAAGCCCTGATACGTCGCGGTCACGATGGCGGCGCCCTTGCCCGTCGCGAGCACGCGGCCGGTGGTGCTGACGCCCGCCACACCGACATCGTTCGAGGAGTAGCTGGCCATGTCCGTCACGTCGACGAAGCTCGCGTCGTCGAAGGCGGCGATGACCGAGACGTCTGAGAAGGCCCCGATCTCACCGAAGTTGAGGGCGCCGGGGGTGATGCTCATCGAGAGCAGGGTCGGCGGAGACGGAACGACGGCGGCGGCCGGCACGCTCGCATCGGGGGACTGCGTGAGGTCGAAGGCGACGATCTCGAGCGCATCGTCCGGGTTCGCGACGAGCGTCGCGCTCCAGACCCCGGTGACGTCAGCGAAGACGACAGCGGACGTGCCCTGGTTGGTATTGGTCACTTGTATCCGGGCGCCGGGAACGCTGGTTCCCGAGATCTCCGTCTGCGTCTCTCCGGTCCCGTCGTCGACGGGCAGCGTCAAACTCGTCACGACCGGTGCCGGAGGCGGTGCGCCGTTCGGCGGAATCGCCAGCACGACGAAATCGAGGATCGAAGCCGGGTCGACCAGAAGGTTCGTCGCGCCCAAGGCGTTCGTAGCGAGCACCGATACGGTGTGCGGCCCGGGAGCGAGACCCGTGGTGTCGATCACGAAGGGCTCGGAGCCGATCGAGATCGGGTTCGCGGTGTCACCATCGAGATAGAACTCAATGGAGACGATGCCTACTGAGTCCGTGATGTCCGCATTTACCGCGAACGGGAAGCCCTGGACGAAGCTCGCGCCGTCGCCGATCGCGAAAGACACATCTGGTCGCGTGGGATTCACCGCGACGACGAAGCCGAGGCTGTCGCTGGCGGTGTCTCCGTTTCCATCGCTGGCGACGGCCTCGAGCGTATGCGGGCCGACCGTGAGCTCGGTCGTCGGAATCGCCACCTGATAGGGCGGCAGGAAGACGGTCGCGATCGGATCCGGCGCACCGTCGAGGAAGTAGGCGACATCGCGCACCGTGGGGCCGACCGCGTCGGGCGCCAGGGTGAGCGTGATCCCCTGCGCCACCGGGTCGGCCGGATCGTCGGGCAGCACGATGCTCGGAAGAATCGGCGCATTCCCCAGGATGAAGCCGACCGTCGCGTCCTGGAGGTTGCCGGCCCCGTCGTAAGCGGTGGCCTTCGCCTGATAGGTGTTGCCGGGATTCAGCGTCGTCGTATCGATTGCGAAGATGCACGGGAGCGTTGTGCTGTCGAAGACGGTCTTCTGGTCGATCAGCTCGAAGGCCGCGCCTTCGGTGTTCTCGTCGCGCAGGCGGATCTCGACGCGGGCGACGCGACTGCCTTGATCCTGCGGGTAGGCGTTGATCTGGAGGATCTCGCCCGGAGACACCGCCAGTGGATCGGTCGGCGGCTCGATGTCGACTGTGATCGTCGGAGGCGTGATGTCGTTGTTCGGGTCCGTGGTGGTGAACGTACTCTGCCAGCCGTTCGCGAGGTTGAAGCCGTCGAGATCGCGGATGTCATCGCTGACGATCACTGTGATCTCCTCGTTTCCGGGGAGTCGGTTCGTGATGCCGTCGTTCACCTGCCAGATCGCGACCGTTCGGTCGTTCAGGACGGTGGTCTGGATCTGTCCCCTGATCTCCTCCCCTTCCGCATCGAGCACCTTCAGCGAGCTGCTGTTGATCGAGTCCAACGCCATCAGCTCGCTGAAGAAGAGGGTCACGGGAGCCTGGTCGCTGACGCCCAGCAGCCCTGGTGTCGGGATCACACGGACACTGGGTCGGCCCTCCGGATCCGCTCGCCGCGGCGGGAAGCTGCCGACGAGACAGCCCAGGTTCCCGACGAAGACCTCGAGCTTCAGGTTCTGATCGGCGCCAGCCGTGCAGGAGCCGATCGGGCCGCTATCGAACGGGAGGACCCGGAACACCTCCGTCACGCTCTCGCCCGGGAAAAGGTGCGCGAACTCTCGGATCTGGGAGCCGGTTTCGACCTCGCAGAACGGATCTCCCGCCTCGTCGACGCTACAGTTCAAGAGCTCCGCGGCGGCGCCGACATCGAGCTCGAGACTCGGATACAGCGCGGGCTGCTCGCTGACGTTGGTGATCCTGACGGTGAGGTCGTAGGGCTCGAAGGCCTCCACGAAGTCCGGGTGCGAGACCTGAACCCGCATCTCCGGCGGACCCAGGACCTCGAGCGAGGTCTCCGCGGAGCCGTTGAACGGGATGGGCGCGTCCTCGGGAATCCCGGGGCCCGTCACGAACCCGCCGAACTCGACCGACACCGGCCACTCGCCGATCTCGTCTCCCCGTACGATGAACTCGCGCTCGACCTGACCAGGGGCGCTCGGCTCGCCGGGATCGATGTCGCCGAAGCGCACCAAGCCGTCCTTCGGGAGCGTATTCGAGAGGCCTTCCTCTGGAAGCCTGATCATCCCGGTCACGTCGGAGAGGGTGAAGATGCCGGACGTGTTCATCAGCATCAGGCGCACACTGAAGAACTCCTTCAGCGTCTTGATGCGGCCCTCGATCAGGATGACTCCAGGGATGGCTGGAACCAGCTCGCCGCCGGCGGTTCCTCCCGGCTGGAACTCGAAGATGATCGCGTCCGGAACACGGGGCTCGCCGCCCCCACCGAATCGCCCCTTTGGGATCTCGAACGTCTCGAAGCCTTCGGGCTCGTTGATGCGCCGCGCGACCGGCACCTCGAAGACGACCGGCTCCTTCTCGATCGTGAGCACGATGGTGAAGATCGAGACGTTGTAGTTCTCGGGGTCTTCCAGATCGATCGTACCGTCCGCGACGAGCTGCTCGATGCGCTCCGGCGGCAGCGGCTCGGCCACGATCTGCGACACCACGATATTGGCGAGAGAGAGCTGCGCGATGCTGATCTCTTCCGTGCGGACGTTGCCGGCGGCGTCTTCCGCCGTCACCGCGAACGTATTGATCGCGTTCTTGCGCAGCAGCTTCCCCGGGAACACGAAGCGCCCGTTCGCGTCGGGCGCAACGTTGTCCACCTGACCCGCCCCGGAGAGCCGGACCTCGGTCTGCGCCTGCGCGCCTGCCGCCACCAGGAGCAGCAGCAAACACGCGAAGGCTCGAGCGAGGACGGGGGCCACCACCTAGCCCCAATCCGTCATTGGATCCGGGCCCCTGAGGGTATCGGTCCGGGTCAGGCGGCGAGTTGTTCGATGGCCCGATTGAATCGTTGGCGGGTGGAGGCCTCGGCAGCGATCCGCAGCTCGGCGCGCCCCTGAGG
>JAAETT010000430.1 GCA_024228115.1 bacterium | reverse complement strand
TGTATTTATTCTCCGTCTTTTTCTAATCGTTATCCTGAATTTTGTGGATTCCAAGGTCTTGAATGAAAAATGGCGTTTTTCGCCGATTTTTCCAAAATTCGCTTCTGGTAGGTTTTTTGTAGCGTAGATAACGAATATCAAGCTGCAATTGTGCCGCGTCTTCTTCAAATCGCTATCCCGAATTTGGCCAATTCCAAGGATTCGAGGAAAAATGACCATTTTCGCCGATTTTTCTTAAATTCGCTTCTGGTAGGTTATTTGAAACGTAGATAACGAATATCAAGCTGGAATTGTGCTGCGTCTTCTTCCGATCGCTATCCCGGATTTGGCCGATTCCAAGGACTTGAAGGAAAAAATGACGATTTTCGCAGATTTTTCTTAAATTCGCTTCTGGTAGGTTATTTGAAGTGCAAATAATGAATATCAAGCTGGAATAGTGCTGCGTCTTGTTCTGATCGTTACCTCGAATTTGGCCGATTCCAAGGATTTGAAGGAAAAATGACAGTTT
>JAAETT010000429.1 GCA_024228115.1 bacterium | reverse complement strand
GGCGTGCTGGACGATCCAACAGCTGCGGGAGGCATTCCCCTTGGACCCCGCCCTTCCCTTTCTCGTCTACGATCGCGACTCGATCTTCTCGGCGGAGGTTACCGCCACGATCCGAAACCTTGGGATCGAGCCCATACGCACGGCGTACCGCAGTCCCTGGCAGAACGGGTTCGCCGAACGATGGGTGGGAACCTGTTGGAAGGCAGGCTGGGGCCGGCGCGAAGCGCGGCCCAGCCGCTACGCTAGGCGGGCAGCGCCACGGCAGGGTCCCCGTAGATCACGAGGCTCTCGCGATCACGCGCCGTGAGCTGCAGCGCCAGGAGTTCGTCGGCGACGTCATCTCCCCGCTGGTGGGCACGCAGCGCCTTGCGCTGCAGGTTCCAGAGCTGGCTCGCCTGGGCGTGGATCTCGTCGAACGCGCGGCCGATGGGCTGGCGAAGATACAGGCGCTGGTGAAGAGCAGTGCGGATCGATCGCGTCAGCACCTGCTTCGTCTTGGGGTGCTGGAGCGTCCAGTCGAAGGTGGGCTCCACGTGCCCCACGAAGGCGCGCAGAGGCGACGCCGCGCCCAGCAGCGCCCGGGGGAGCGGGCTCACGCACTCACCCGCCGCCGCCAGACCCGCGAGCAGGCTGGCGATCGGGCTGCCGTCCTCGAGCATGCCCTGGTAGCCCGACTCCGCGGTGCTCCCCACCGAGCAGCAGGCGTGCGCGTACCAGATACCACCGCCCGGGCTCCAGCCGTCGAGCAGCGCGGGCACGTCGAGCGTCGTGTAGTCGCTGTCGACCAGGAGGCCGAGGTCGACCCGTAGGCGGTCGTGGTCGGCCAGCGGGCCCGTCTTGCCGTGGCTCGTCGTGACGATGAGGGCCGGCTGGTTTTGGGCGAGCTCTTCGCGGAGGCGCGCCTGGGTCGCGGCCTCGAGTTGGCCATTCACATAGATGGCGCCCGCACCGATGTCGTTGTCGGCCTGCAGCTTCGCGTGGACCTTCGCCGCGATCGAGCCCCGCATCAGGGTCGTGATGTCACCCCCGCCGTGATCGACTGCCCACACCACGGCGCGATCGAGCCGCGCGGACGCGTCCGGGAACCCCGCGATCGCGGCCTCCACGTAGCGCTCGAGCGCCGGGCCTTCGAGGTCGAGGCGCCCCACGAACGCGACGGCGTGCAGGCGGAACTGCACCTCCCAGGGGATCACGTCGACGGGCGCGTAGACGAGCAGGTAGCGCGGCACCTCGGCCACCCCGCGGCCATGCGCCGAGCCCACGAGATCGACGTCGCGCGCCCGCCCATCCTCGGTGTAGCGGCGGATCGTCGCGATCCCGCCCGCCCTCGCGCCGCACCGAAGCACCACGCCCTCTCGCGCGGCTCGAAGCGCGCGGATCGGCTCGGGGGCGTCGGCGTCGCCCGCCTGCTCGGCCGCGCTGAGGGCCGGGTTCTCCGGCAGCACGAGCCCCCAGCCCACCTTCGGGTGGCCCCAGTCGCTCTCGTTCGCCAGCGCTTCCGGCGCGAGGTCGGCGCGCGCCTTCTCGATGGGCGCGACCAGGCGCGCCCCGAGAGCCGGCCCCAGCGCCGACGCGCCGGCCGGCGCGTCACCGAGGAAGGCGTTGACGCGCAGCGTGTTGGGCAGAGGCATAGCGCGTCATCCCCCCATGGCTTCGATCTCGGCCTGCAGGTCGGAGATCCTCGCCCTCACCTGGTCCTCGAACTCCGCGCGGCCGGCGCCGGCGCGGCCCGTCTCGGCGAGAGCCAGCAGGGCCTGCAGCGAGTTCACCTCGGCCAGGCGCTCGGCCCGCGCGTCCTCGTCGGGAACGGCCGCGCCGGCCGCCCCCTCCGCGAGGCGCCGCACCTCGAGCGGCTCGGGCCGCAGATAGAGGACGGGCAGGCTCCACTCCTTGCGGATACAGGCGGCCTGGGTGGTTGGCATGCCGTGGCCGCTGCACAGCCTTGCCCGGGCGGTCCGCACGGCCGAGCTCCAGTCGATCTCGGTGGGCTGGCCTTCCGGGAGCGTCTCGACGCGATGCAACACCTCGCGGTAGAGCGCCTCGCAGAAGACGTGCGCGTCGTGGACGTCGATCTCCTGGCGCATCCCGATCGCGGCGGGCGTGCCGTTTCGCACCAGGGCCGAGACCACCGAGCGCGCGTCGGTGCCGGGCTCCGCCCCCTGGCAGGCGTTCAGCACGACGAGCCAGGCGTTGCGAGTGGCGCGGCTCAGCTCGTCGGGCTCGAGGTAGAGGAGCTGCGAGGGGGCGCCCATCAGCTCGCGCGTCGCAATCTCGAGGTACCCCGAGCCATAGCCCGACGAGCCGTGGCTGAAGATGTGGAGCAGGTGAGGCTCCGACTCCGCGATGCGCCGCACGAGCTCTTCGTTCGAGTCTGGCACGAAGCTCACATGGACGTCGGCGTCACCAGAGGCCTGCACGGCCTGCTGGACCACGTCCTGCGAGCACAGGACGTGGAGCTCCGTTCGCAGGGGACTCTGCTCGCAGACGGCCTGCAGCGCCTCCCACTCCGGGGTGGCGTCTCGGTCGCGCGCCGCCAGCACCGCGGTGATCCGCAGCGGCTCGTTGAAGTCGAGCAGCTCCCGCTCGACCCGCCCGCCGTAGCCCGCCACGCGGGCCACCGGCCAACGGTCGTCCAGGCTCAGGAACGAGGCCTGCGGGTGGAAGAGCGTCTCCCAGGGCAGCGCGTCGGCCTCGTTGCCGGGCGAGATGCGAACGAAGACGGGGACGCGTTGGCCGGGCACCGTGGCGGCGGCGTCGGTGAGGGCCTTGGCCACGCCCGCATTCTGGGCGAGCCGGGCATAGAGAGCCTCGCCCACCCGGCGGACGATCTCGTTGCCGTTCTGCGGAGCCACCAGGGCGTCGAAGTCGTTGAAGGGCGCACTGTGCATGTCGACGTCGAGGTCCGTCGATCCGTACTGGTCCGCCAGCTCCGCCGGCTCCTCGACGCGCACCGTGACGTCGGTGTCGTTGTGGAGCCCGAGGCCCAGCATCACCCGCGTCACGACCCCTCTCCATCCTTCAGCAGATTGTGGACGAAGCGCAGGGCCGCGGCCTCGCCGAGCTCGCTCGGCGTCTCGATGCCGTCGCTCGCGAGCTTGACGAAGGCCTGCTCGACATCGAGCCCGAGCGACGCCTTCCACCGCTCGTCGAGGCCACGACGCCGGGTGCCGGCGCCGGGCATGGGCGCCATCTTGCGCGTGAGCTCCACGAACGGGGGCGCCGGGGCCTCGACCATGCTCTTCAGGAAGGCGCTCTGGCTCACCGACTCGATGATCGTCTCGGGCTCCTCGGCCAGCACACCCAGTCGCTTCGGGTGCGCATAGAGTGAGATCCACCGCGACCGGGGGATCTGGGCGCGGGCCTGCGGATCCTCGGAGTAGAGGAAGCGATAGGCGTCGCGAGCGCCCTCCATTTCGAGCTCGCGGGTGTCGTGCACGAGGATCGGCTCGGGGCGCTCCCGCGCGATCTGCTCGGCCAGCAGCCGCAGCCCGAGGCTCCAGGGGCTGTCCTGCGGGATCGTGAACGCGACCGACCACGCTGCCATCTCGTTCAGGAAGGCGTTCAGCTCGGAGGCGGCGATGAAGTGGGACCACTGCCGGTCGCGGTTCTCGAGCGGGGAGTGGGCGAGCGCGAGGGCGCCGACCTCGCGCGAGAAGTAGCCCGGGCACACGAAGTGCGCGGCATCCAGGGGGTGTTCGGAGAGCACGTCCTCCATCCACAGGAGCCACGGGCTGCGCGACTTGCTGCGCGAGGTGGGGAGCTGCCGCTCAACCTTCCCCAGGCCGAACGCCTCGGCACCGTGCGGATCGTGGACGAGCACCTCATGGGCAGGCCCAACCTGCCCGGCGCCCCCCTGGAGCTGGCCATGGAACTGCTGATCGGCGAAGACGTGGATCACCGCGCCCTGCGGCACCGCGTCCACGATGGCCGCGATCAGGTCCTGGACGTAGCCGGTCAGGTGGAACGGGCTCTTGGCGACGGGCGAGCTGGCGCAGACGGCCAGGTGGAGCGGGCCTTCGAGCCGGTGCGGATCGACGACGAAGTTGGGGATCCGCAGCACGGGCCCGTCCACCACCTCGACGAGCTGCGCCTCCCAGGGCAGCAGCGCCAGCCGCGACGAGCCGCGCGTCAGCTGCAGCCACAGGGGCTCTTCGGGTGAGCGATCCTGCGCCAGCGTCTGAACGGCCGACAGGACCTGGTCGGGGATCTCGAAGCTCGCGCCGCTGAGATCGCGATAGCGCAGCGTCGGCGGGATCCCCAGCTCCTCGGCATGCACGCGGATCGTCTCGAGGCGCGTCTCGCGCCCGCGCCAGAAGTCGAAGACGACCTCGGCGCCGCCCCGCTGGATCTCCATCGCGGCGCGAACCGTGAGCAGCTGGTTCTCGTTGCGGATCGCTCCCGACATGGATGACTCCTCGCTCGCATGGCGAGCCGTGCGCTCGCGCTCGGCCGACTAACCGCTCGACTTCACCGCGTCGAAGAGCGCCCACCAGGTATGGGAGTTGCTGATGTCGCCATGTCCACCGATGGCTTCGTGGCCTTCGAGCGCCAGGACCGGCTGGGCCTGCTGTTCGAGCCCGTAGCCCTCGCCCACCTGCTTCATCTTCACCCGGGCCATCTCTTCGGGTGCGAGCCCACCCGGGCCGAACCCGCCGAGCGCCGCGTACTTGCTCGGTTCGCTCCCGGCCGCGATGCGGAGCTCGCCCAGGTCCCGCGCGCGGCGGGCCGCGAGGTGGAAGAACTTCGTGAGCGCCGCGTCCTTGCGACTGAACGTCGAGAGGATGTGGCCGCATCGATCGAGCGCCGGGCGATAGCCCCCCGCGTGCCCAGCCCCGGTGTCGGCCGCAAAGCACAGGCGCGAGACGGCGGGCTGGAGCAACAGCAGCGTCTGGACCTTCCTGGGGAGTGGCGACTGACAGACGGCCGACAGCACGACCTTGCCACCGTAGGAGTGCCCGACGAGATGGGCGCGCGCGTCGCTGCTCGCCAAGAGCTCGGCCAGCAGGGGCGACACGCCCCGAGCGCCCACGACACCCGCGCGATCCTTCATCTGTAGCACGGTCGTGAGGCGCAGGATGTTCCGCGGGTCGAGCGCGGAGAGCAGGCCCGCAGCGTCGGGTGTCGCGGCTGCGCCGTCGGCCGTCCCGAAGTCGTCGTCGTCGAGCGGCTCGTCTCCATCGTCGACCTCGGGCCCGGTCGGGAGCACGGCCTGGGCGGCGTGCCACGCCGCCACGAGATCCTGCGGCGTGGCGTTCTCCTCGCCCGCCTGCTCGCTCAGCTCGTCGCCGCCTCGTACCCCCACCGAGAGGAGCAGGCTCGCCAGCTCGAGCGCCTCCCGCTCGTCCAGCCCCTCGGCCTTCTGGGCCAGCTCGTAGAACCGCTCGACTTCGGACTCCGCGATCGACCGCGAGAGCTCCTGAACCATCGCCCGCTCGTCCGCGACCTCGGCGTCGTCGGTGACGCCCCCGATCCCTGCCATGCGGGGCGCTCGCTCCCACGGAAGCACGAGCGCGGTGCTCGGCCAGAAGATCCCGATCAGGAGCGGCTTGTACGGGCGGCCCATCTGCAGGCTCTGGGCCTTGCGCATGCCGATGAAGCCCTGGATGAAGCTGTCGTAGCGCTCCGAAGAGACCTCCCAGTCGTTGTTCCAGCCGTGCGAGAAGAGGTAGACGTCGGTGAAGCCCCCGGCCGAGAGACGCTCCAGCATCTCGCGACGTGTCAACGGCGCGGTACAGCGACCGCGCTCGTCGAAGGGCATGATGTACCAGGGGACGGCGCTGCCGTCGCTGGCCGTGATCATCCGGTAGGGCGCCGCGGGAAGCGTCTTCGACATCGGCGTTCCTCCTTTCGACGATCTTACCTCCGGAAGTAGCGCCGAATCAATCCGCCTCGCTCGGAATCTTCTGGGGGTCGGCGATAGCCGCCACCCCCAGAATGCTCCCGCCCGGCCGACCCTGAAATGGGTCTGGCGCGAAGGAAGGCCGCGGCCGATCCTGTGGGACAGCGAGGCGCCCCGTCCAACGCCCGCGAGCCACGAGGAAATGTACGTGCCCTTCGTCGACATCCGCACCAACCAAGAAGCAACCGCGGTGAGTAGCGGTGCCCTCCTCAGGGCCGTCACCAGCGCCGTCCACGAAATCAAGGGCGACCGCACGGCGATGATCTCGTGCGCGATCCACGCGAACGTGCCTGTGCGTCCTCAATATTCGTCCGCGTTGATATTGCTCAGCTTTTCCGCCTTCCCCTACAACTCGTTCCGTGGATGATACACCCGACCGATTCCCAGATTCAGACTCGTTCTGCCCCGCGCGATCACGCACCCTCCGGC
>JAAETT010000428.1 GCA_024228115.1 bacterium | reverse complement strand
TCACGCGCCAAGTCCAAGCCTGGCAAGACGATCGCAACCGAACGACGAAGGGCGTCGACTGGCAATTCACGACCCAACAAGCCCGCGTGAAACTGCGACGACTCTACCCCCAGCTTTTGGTGTGACAAGGGACTAGAGAGCAAGCGCCGTGCCGGACCATTCCAACCGGCAACGGCCGCCCTACTCCCGCGACCCCAAAGCACCTTCCACGTCTCGGGTTCCCCAGACCGCCAACCCGGAGGTGGGTCGCCAGCTCCTCATTCGCGGAAATCCCCTTCCACGGGGGACATTCCCTCGCCCCCTTCGTCCAGACTCGCCACCGCACGAAAGAATCCGTGGATCCGGCGGGCGTCCTTTCGAGACACCCCCGACACGGCCTCCAACTCCTCGGGCGTTCCCTCGCGAATCTGCCGCAACGAACCGAGCTCTCGCAGGAGAGCACGACGCTTGCCCGGACCGATGCCGGGGATCTCCTCGAGGATCGAAGTCAAACCGATCTTCTGACGCAGCGAGCGTTGAAACTCGATGGCGAAGCGGTGCGCCTCATCGCGCACCCGCTGCAGCAACAAGAGCCCGCGCGAACTCGGCAGGAGCAGCACCGGATTCACCCGATTCGGCAGGAACAAGCGTTCGGCTTTCAACCCACCGGAACGCTTCACCCGCTCCGAGGGACTTTCCGCGTCGCGCTCCTTCGCGATCCCCACATGATCCAGCGCAAGGTCCGCGTCCCGGACCAGCGCCGTCACCACGGCCAGCTGGCCGCGCCCGCCATCGACCACCAACAGATCCGGGAGGGGCTCCTTGTCGATCCTCTCGAATCGCCGCGCGATCACCTCGCGCATGCACGCCAGATCGTCCCCAGCCGGCGCATCCTTGATGCGGTATCGCCGATAGCCGCTCTTGTCTCGCAGCCCGTCTTGAAAGGTCACTCGGCTCGCGACGGCCAGCGTACCTTGAAGGTTCGACACATCGTAGCACTCGATCCGCCGCGGCCGCTCGGACAAGAAGAGCTTCTCCTGTAGCTCCTCGAGGGCCGCTTCGACGCTCTCCCGGTTGTGAATCCTCTGGGCAAGGGCCAGCTCGGCATTCTTGATCGCCATGACGACCAGTTCCCGGCCAGCCCCGCGTTTCGGAACGCGAACCGCCACTTTTCGCCCAGCCCGTTCGAAGAGCAGCGCTTCCAACGCGGGCTCGTCTCCCGCACTGGCGGAGGCCAGCACTTCCGCCGGCACCTGTCGCTCCTGATCCAGGCCGTAGTACTGGCCAAGGAAGGAGCTCACCACGTCACCATCGTCGATGCGAACGTCCGAGAACGGGTACTCGGCTGAGCCGACAACCCGGCCTTCCCGGACGTGGAGGACCTGCACGAGTGCCTCACCTCCCGTCCGTGCGAGACCAAAGACATCGCGATCCACCTGGCGATCGCTGACGATCTGCTGGCGCTCGACCGTATTTTCGACAGCCTGGATACGGTCCCGCAGTCGTGCCGCATCCTCGAAGCGCTCTTCGCTCGCTGCATCCTGCATCCGTCGCTCGAGAACCTTCACCAATTCCGCGGAACGGCCACGCAAGAAGAGTTCCGTGCCCTTGAGCAACTCCCGGTAGGTGTCCTCGCTGACCTTGCCGCAGCAGGGCCCAGGGCAGCGCCCGATCTCGAACTCGATGCACGGACGCCCGCGCCGCTCGTAGTCCTTGAACACACCGTCACTGCAGGTGCGCAGCGGGAAGATCCTGCGCAGGTTCGAGAGCGCGTGCTTCATGCCCGAAGAAGACGTATACGGTCCGAAATACTGGGCACCGTCGCGTTTGAACCGACGCACCATCGTGAGCCGTGGCCAGTGATCTCGCGGATCGAGCCGCAACGCCAGGTACTGCTTGTCGTCCCGCAGCCGAACATTGAACGGCGGCTTGTGCTGTTTGATCAGCTCGTTCTCGAGCAGAAGAGCATCCTTGACCGTGGGCGTGACCAGCACCCCGACGTCGGCCACCCTGGCGACGAGCTTTGGAACCTGAATGCGTCCATCCCCCCCGGCATTCCAGTACGACCGGACACGGGTTCGAAGGTTCTGGGCCTTGCCCACGTAGAGCACCTTGCCCCGGGCGCTCTTCATCAGGTAGACGCCCGGGCCCGTGGGCAGGCTGGCGATGCGTTCGGCGATCCGTTGGGCGAGGGGTTCGTCGACAGCCATGGCAGGCTTCAGCTCGACTGGAGGCGTTCGGTCTCCAGCTCCCGGATGCGATCGCGTAGCGCGGCCGCCTGCTCGTATTCGAGTGCGTCAGCGGCCTTCTTCATCTCATCGCGGAGAGCCCCGAGAACCGAAGGCAGTTCGTGGAGCGGGATCTCGGGCTCGGATCGCTCCTCCTTCTTCGGGACCGTGACGTAATCACTCTCCCAGATCGAATCTCGAAGCGAAACGATCGCTTTCTCGACGGAACGCGGGGTGATGCCGTGCTCCTCGTTGTAGGCGAGCTGCGTCTTCCGGCGCCGGCCCGTCTCGGCCAGGGTGTCGCGGATGGAGCCGGTCTCCTTGTCTGCGTACAGGAATACCGTGCCCCGGATGTTTCGCGCCGCCCGCCCGATCGTCTGGATCAGACTGCGGGTCGATCGCAGGAAGCCTTCCTTGTCGGCGTCGAGGATCGCGACCAGGGAGACCTCGGGAATATCGAGTCCTTCGCGCAGCAGATTGATGCCCACCAATACATCGAATACTCCCTCGCGGAGCTCGCGAATGATCTCGGTGCGTTCGATGGTCTGGATGTCGCTATGCAGGTAGCGCACCTTCACGCCGTGATCGGCGTAGTAGTCGGTCAGCTCCTCGGCCATGCGCTTGGTCAACGTCGTCACGAGCACGCGCTCGCCGGCTTCGACGCGGATCCGGATTTCGCCCAGCAGATCATCGACCTGGCCCTGGGCAGGGCGGATCTCGACGGACGGATCGATCAAACCCGTGGGCCGGATGATCTGCTCGACGACGACACCCTTGCACTTCTCCATCTCGAAATCGCCCGGTGTCGCAGAAACGTAGACCCGGGTAGGCGCGCGCTCCTCCCACTCCTCGAAGCGGAGGGGCCGGTTGTCCAGGGCCGAAGGCAGGCGCCAGCCGAATTCGACCAGGGTCTCCTTGCGCGCCCGATCGCCCCGGGACATCCCGCCGATCTGGGGCACCGAGACGTGGCTCTCGTCCAGGAAGACCATTCCGTCGTCGGGGAAGTAGTCGTAGAGGGTGTAGGGCGTTTCGCCTTCCTGGCGCCCATCGAGCCAGCGCGAGTAGTTCTCGACCCCGTGACAGAAGCCCATCTCCACCAGGCTCTCCAAGTCGTACAGCGTGCGCTGCTCGAGCCTCTGGGCTTCGAGGAGCTTCCCTTCCTTGTGGAACAGATCGAGCCGCTCCGCCAACTCCCCCTTGATGCCTTCGCAGGCCTGCTTGATGCGCTGCTCGGTGGCCACGTAGTGGCTGGCGGGATAGATCATCGCTCGCTTTGGCCGCGCGAGGACCTTTCCGCGCAGCGGATCGATCTCGGCGATGCTCTCCACTTCCTCGCCAAAGAACTCGATACGCAGGGCCCGCTCGCTCTCGTACTGGGGGATCACCTCGACCACGTCGCCCCGCACGCGAAACGTGCCCCGTTGAAAATCGTGATCGTTGCGGTCGTAGAGCATGTCGACCAGATGACGCAGGAAGGCATCACGGTCGATGACGGTTCCGACCTCCACGAAGGCATGCATCGCCCCGTAGGCTTCCGGGGAGCCCAGCCCGTAGATGCAGGAGACACTCGCCACCACCAGCACATCCTTCCGGGTCAGGAGTGAGTGGGTTGCCGAGTGGCGCAGCTTGTCGATCTCATCGTTGATCGACGAGTCCTTTTCGATGTAGGTATCCGTCGAGGGGATGTAGGCTTCGGGCTGATAGTAGTCGTAGTAGGAAACGAAGTACTCGACAGCATTCGACGGGAAGAGCTGCTTGAACTCTGCGTAGAGCTGGGCCGCCAATGTCTTGTTCGGTGCCATGACCAGGGCCGGCCGATTCAGCGCTTCGACCACACAGGCCATCGTGAACGATTTGCCGCTCCCGGTCACACCGAGCAGCGTCTGGTGGGTCTGGCCCCGCTGAATGCCTTCGACAAGCTCGGCGATCGCCCGGGGCTGATCGCCCGCGGGTTGGAATTCGCTCTCGAGCTTGAAGGGCTCGCTCATGGCTCGCTGCGTCTCCAGATCGGCCCGTCCGGCGTATCCTCGATCGTCACACCTTCGGCCGTCAACTCGTCGCGGATGCGATCGGCTTCCGCCCATTCTTTCGCATCCCGGGCCGCTTGCCGAGCCGCCACCAGGTCGTCGATGCGCGGGTCTGCTTCTTGAATCGCCTGCGGGAGCTCCGCGGTCAAGAGGCCGAGGCCCAACCAGGCGTCGCATTCCGTCAGCAGAGCGCGGCGAGTCGCAGGAGACAGGCTTTCGTCCCGAACGAGCTGCGTCGCTGCAGCGAGCGCGCGCGGCGCGTTCAGATCGTCATTCATCGCGGCTCGGAATTCGGCGCCGCAATTCTCCACCGCCTGTTCGTCCACTCCGCCCTCTTCCGTCAAGGCCTGGGCCTGGGCGACCAGCCTTCGGTAGCCGCGATCCGCCGCCGCCATCGCGTCATCGGTGAAGGTCTGTTGCTTCCGGTAGTGGGCCTGGAGGAAGAAGTATCGGAACGAAAGCGGCAGGAAGCCCGAATCCACCAGATCCTGCAGGATGTACACGTTGCCAAGAGACTTCGACATCTTCTCACCCTGGAAATCGATGAACTCCTCGTGCATCCAGACGTTGACCCAGGGGTCGACACCGAGTGCCGTCTCACTCTGGGCAATCTCGTTCGAGTGATGCACCGGCAGATGGTCGATCCCGCCGGTATGGATGTCGAAGGTCTTCCCCAGGTACTTCGTGCTCATGGCCGAGCACTCGATATGCCAGCCGGGAAAGCCAACGCCCCAGGGAGAATCCCACTCCTGCTGCCTCTGGACGCCTTTCTCTGCGAACTTCCAGAGTGCAAAATCCGCCGGCTGGCGCTTCTCGGTCACCTCTTCGATCCGGTTCGCGCCTTCTTGTTGGGCGAGATCCAGGCGAGCAAGATCGGCGTAGCGGGGAAACTTCGCGACATCGAAGTAGATCCCATCCGCGATCCGATACGTCGCACCCTTCGCCTCCAGCTGGCGAATCATCTCGATCTGCTCCGGAATATGATCCGTCGCCTTGCACAACACGTCCGGATCGGGGATCCCGAGTCTGCGCCGATCCACCAGCCATTGCTCCGTGTACTCCGCCGCGATTTCCTCGGCACGACGCCCGCTCTGTGCGGCGGCCTTCTCCATCTTGTCTTCGCCCGCGTCCGCATCATCGGTGAGGTGGCCCACATCGGTCACGTTGATGACGTGGGTGACCTCCAAGCCATGCGCCTTCAACGCGCGGACGAGCAGATCTGCAAACAGGTAGGGCCGCAGGTTGCCGATGTGCTGGGCTGAATAGACCGTCGGCCCGCAGGAATACACGCCAGCACGGCCCGGCTCGATGGGGATGAAACGTTCTTTCTTGCGCGTGCGCGAGTTGTAGAGAAGAAGCCCGTCGGTCATCCGTCGCTCGTCTCCAGCAGCACGACCGCCTGCGCGGCGATCCCTTCCCCACGACCGATCGCTCCGAGTTCATCGGTGCTGGTGATCTTGACGTTCACCTGCGCCTCCGGCACCCCCAGCAACTCTGCCAGGACCTTGCGCATGCTGGCCTGGTACGGCGCCAGCCTCGGTGCCTGGGCGATCACGGTCGCATCGCAGTTTCCGATGCGGAAGCCCGCTTCCCGTGCCAGGGCCATCGCCCGGAGCAGCAGTTCCCGAGAGGCGACCCCGCGCAGACGTTCGTCCGACGAAGGAAAGTGGCGACCGAGATCGCCTTCTCCGAGCGCGCCGAGCACGGCATCGGTCACCGCGTGCAGCAGCGCGTCTCCATCCGAGTGGCCAGCGAGCCCGCGATCCGACGGGATCTCCACGCCACCCAACACCAGCTTGCGACCCTCCGCCAGAGCGTGGACATCGAAGCCCTGCCCCACGCGAACACTCATGAAGACTCCCCCTGAAGCACGGCTTCGGCCCAGGCCAGATCCGCGGCGGTCGTGATCTTTCGATTGATGGGATCGCCCTCGACCACACGGACCTCCACGCCCAGGCGCGCGACCAGCGCCGCGTCATCCGTTCCGTACACACCATCCGCTCGGGCTTTGGCCAGCGCCTCCCTCAGCCAATCCACCCGAAACGCCTGGGGTGTCAACGCGGCCCGGAGCCCTTCCCTCGCAGGGGTCTCCCGAAGGCGCTCGCCTTCGACCTGATGGATCGTATCGGTCACCGGCGTGGCGAGGAGCGCCGCGCCGCAGTCGAGAGCCGCTCGCACCACGCGGCGGACATCTTCGGCGGGGACCAGCGGACGAGCCGCATCGTGGATGACCACATGGCTCACCTCCGCCGGAAGCGCTTCGAGCCCGGCCGCCACCGAATCCTGACGCTCGGCCCCGCCTACGACGGAGGGCAGCAGGCCAGGAACCGGGTCCATCTCGCCCACGCCCGCCTCGAAGCGGGCCAACCAGGCCTCGGGAACGACAGGGATCAGCTGATCGATCTCCTCCGCCTCGGCCATCCTCAGCAGCGAGCGGACGAGCAGGGTCCGCCCCGCCACCGGAAGGAACGCCTTCGGCGGCAGGTCGTTCTCAGCGCCACCGGGTGATGTCAGGCTGCGGCGCAGGCGCTGGCCTCGACCGGCGGCCAGCACGAGAGCGGCCACGCTCATGGCCCGCAGGATAGCGGAACCAACGTGCCTTCCCCCCCGGGGTTGCTACGGTACTGCAGCGCGTTTTCGACCGACGTGTCGAAGCCGTAGCCCGGGATCCGACCCGCGGCGCGGCGTTTGGAGGGGAACTGTCGATGGCTCGCCACTTGTTCGCGGCCCTGCTCACCTTTGCACTTGCCCTGCCTGCGTTTGCGGAAGATCCGCCGGATGCGGCCGTGGCAGAGGCCACCCCGTTACCGGGTGGACTCCAGCCCGATCTGCGTGGCGAGCTTGCGCTCTCACTGACCGACGCGATCGCCATGGGGATCGAGAACAATCTCGACGTGGAAATCGTGCGGCACGATCCGATGATCGCGGAGCAGGACCACCGCATCGCCCGCGGAGCGCACGACCCGAACCTCTACGGCACCTTCGACTACGCGAGCCGCGAGACACCGATCGCCAGCGCGCTGCAAGCGGGGGGGCGCCTCGTCGAACGCGAGACCACCGGAAGTGGTGGGCTGCGTGGCCTGCTCCCCAAGCTCGGTTGGACCTACGACCTTGGCTTCACGGGCCGGCGTATCACGACCACGTCTTCGATTTCGGAGCTCTCTCCCGAGTACAACTCCGGCATCACGGGATCGGTCACGATGCCCATCCTGAAGGGTTTTCTCTGGGGCCAGGCCTGGACACAGGTGAAGATCAGCGGGCTCGGCAGCGAAATCGCCCAGGAGGAGTTCCGCCAGCAACTGATGGATGTGGTGCGCGGCATCGAGAACGCCTACTGGGACCTGGCCGCCCAGAAGGAGAACCGGGCCGTTGCCAACAAGAGCCTCGAGACGTCCCGCGCCTTGCTTGGCCAGACGAATGCCCAATACGAAGTCGGCGTCGTCTCGCGGGTCGAAGTCACCGAATCCGAGGCCGGTGTCGCCGATCGGGAGTTTCGCCAGATCGGCGCCGACAATCGCTACCTCACCGCGCAGGACGACTTGATCGACGCCGTTCTGGGCCCGTATCTGTCCCCCACGTCGAGCCTGAAGATCATCCCCACCGACAAGCCGGAGGAATACACCACCTTCGAGCTCGACCGCGAAGAGAGCGCCCGCAAGGCGTTCGAGAAGCGGCCGGAATTGGAGATCGCCCGTAGGCAGTTGGAGCAGACCCGGATCAGCCTGAAGTTCGCGCGAAACCAGCGGCTGCCGCAGCTCGACCTGGTCGGGAGCTACGGCTACCAGGGCCTGGCAGGCGCCACGAATCCTGCCGAGCCGATCTTCGGTGGCGTGACGCAACCTCAGGTCGTGACCGAACCCATCCCGGTGAGCCCACTCGGAGGAGGAGCCCCCATTGCTGTTGCGAACCGGACCACGGTGGAACAAGTCCCCGTCCTGAATGCGCAAGGCGAGCGCGTCCGCCAGCCCACAGCGGCCAGCCGCACCTTCTCGAGCGCGGACGACGACTACTTCTCTGCGGACGGCGCCAAGCAGTGGACTGGCGGCGCCCGGCTCACGATTCCACTCGGCAACCGCGCGGGCCGGGGCGGCGTGGACAAGGCTCACCTCGAGCTACGCAAGGCGCGCACCTTCTTGCGGCGCCTCGAGCAACAGATCGTGATCGACGTTCGGAAATCCGTGCGTGACCTGCGGTCCGCACAGCTGGGAATCGAAGCCGCGGAACGTCGTCGGGTGGCGGCCCAGGAGCAGCACCGGGCCGAGCAGATCCGGCTCGAGCATGGTGAATCCACGCCCTTCGACGTGCTGCAGCGCGAAGAAGACCTGGTCGAAGCGGAGAGCCAGAAGATCGGAGCGCTGCAGATCTACCACAGTTCGGTCGCGAGCCTGGACCGGGCGCAGGGAACGATTCTCGAAGATCGCGGCGTGATCGTCGAAGAGGCGCGTCCGCTGCGTTAAGATCCGCCTTCGCCTTCACCGGAGGTCGTTGTGAGCCTGTTCGGAAAGAGTCAACGCGACTCCACGCCCGATTCGGAAGCTCCCGCAACTACGCCCGGGGTCTTGGCGGAAACGCCGGCCGAGAGGCCGGTGCCGAGTACATCCGGACGGGAACGAGAGCACATCCAAGGAGGGGCCAGCGTGGCCAACATCGGCAAGTCCATCACCATCAAGGGAGATCTCACCGGAAACGAGGATCTCCAGATCGACGGCACGGTAGAAGGCCGCATCGATCTTCCGAACAACCAGCTCACGATCGGCGCCGATGGCGAGGTCAAGGCAGAAGTGACCGCCAAGGCCGTCAGCGTGATCGGGCATGTGACGGGCAACCTGAACGCAACGGACAAGATCGAGGTCGAAGGCGCCGGCATCGTCGACGGCGACGTCCGCGCTCCCCGGCTCATCATCCAGGAAGGTGCCGTGCTGAACGGTGCCGTGGAGATGGGGGCCAAGGCCGCCAGCGCACCCGCCGCATCGGCTTCCGCTCCGAAGCCTGTCCCCAGCGGCAGCAGTTCCGCTGGAGCCAGCGCAGAAGGCTGAGACTGGCAGTGAAGGGTCGGGGGAAAACCCTTCCTTCACTGCCTCTTCTGGCGGCCGGCGAGCACTTCGAGGACATCCCACTCGGGGCCCAGGGACGCCTGGGCCTCTTCGCGGGCTTCGTCCTCATTCGCGGCCACCAGCGTCAACGTCTTCGTGCGCGTGCCAGCACGTTGGCAAATCCGCACTCGAAAGCTCCGGGGCTCAACTGCAGCCGCTGATTCTTCCAGGGCCTCCGACAGATCAGCGCGCGCTTCCTCGAGCCCTTCAGTCTGGCCGGCAGCGGCGACCGCCGAATCGATTTTGGTTGCCTGGTGGGGTTTCTCGTCAGGTATCAGATCCAGGAAATCCGCTCCGGGATTCTCGACGATGCAGCCGTAGGCAAAGCTCTCGCCCCTGCGGTACCGCACCTTGCGTTGATTCCAGATCATGGCCTTCACGACGACGGGCTGGCCCAACCCGGGGAACTCGATTTCCGCAGAGCTACCGATCTCGAGATCGGCGGGGCAGACGACCGCCAGACCGCCTTCGGAAAGATCCAGGATCATGCCCTGATAGTCCGCGTCACGCTGGCGAATCGTGGATTGCGCCCGCCGCTGGATGCGCCGGCCATTCTTTCTTCGGTCCATCAACTACCTATCGGTCGCCCAAGACGAAGCGTTACCACTCGCCCCCCGGGCTCCCTCGAGGACCTGAAAGGCCTGGCTGGGCCCAGAAGATTCCGGCTTGGCGCCGAAAAACTGAGCACCTTCGAAAGCTTGCGTCTATCTGGCAAGAACCGCTGCAACCTGTTGATCTTCGGGGACATTTCGGATCGAGCCAGTATTTCGCGGGCAGGGGAAGGGCCTCAAGTCCCCCACCCACGTGGCCGACTCCGGATTGGGAGGAATTCTGGATGCATGATGGGCTCAGCTCCGCCGCACGGGCCAGCGAACGCAGGAACAACGCTCGCCACTCCTGCCGGATTCGCTGCCAATTGCGTCGAGGACGCCGCTGGGAGAAGGGCATCCTGGTCAACGTGTCCCTCTCTGGCCTGGCAGTGGAGAGTCCGTTCCGAGCGGACGAGGGCGACCCGATCCACGTCCGAATCGACGCTCCCGGCCGAAAGCAGGTTCGCCTTCAGGGCATCGTCTGGCGGATGCGAACGGCTCGGACGAGCCGCCTCACCGAGGCTTGGACGCTCGGCATGGTGATCAACGAGGCCGGGAACGATTTCCTGGAACTCGTCGCCTTCGAGGCGCAGAGAAGTCAGCAACGCTCCGGCACGCATCCTCGCCAAGGTGCAGCACCCCGCATTGCCTCTCGGCCCGCATCGAGCCTTCTACCGAAACCAAAGATCAACCGGTGGTTTCGCGTCCGAGTTCGACACCGGGAGAACCACAGCGTGCGTCTGCTCTCCGTCGCCGGCGGCTGCAAGGCGGAGGCCTCCCGATACGCGCTCGAAGAGGTTGGAGACCGTTGGGAGATCCTAGATCTCCGTCCGGTCTAGGCCTTCGCCTTCGGTGGATCGGTCCATCTCCCTCGAATCGGAAGATACCGCGTACGCCTTGAAGGATGGTCCAGCCAGCGGCGCGAGTGACCGGGGATTTCCTAAGGAATGCCCCCGCGTTCCATGGCTAGAGGGCCGCCTTGGCCGATTTCCCCCGGCCTTTCTTCTTGCCGCCCTTCGGCTTCTTCGCATCCCCGGGAGAGGCCCCACCGGCGGCCCCGCCTGCCATATAGGTCTCGAGCCACAGCAGGGTCGGGCTCGCGATGTAGATCGAAGAATAGGTGCCGATGACGACGCCGATGGCCATGGCCAGCGCGAAGGGCAGCACGACATCGCCGCCCAGGAAGAGCAGGCAGAGCACCGCCGTCAGGGTGGTGATCGACGTCAACAAGGTTCGCGAGAGGGTCTGGTTCACGCTTCGGTTCAGCACTTCCTTCAGGTCGTGCTTCGTGCGGAGCTCCATGTTCTCGCGCACCCGGTCGTAGACGATGATCGTATCGTTCAGGCTGTAGCCCATGATGGCCAGCAGGGCCGCAAGCACCCGCAGATCGAACTCGAGCCCGAGCAAGACCCAGATGGAACAGGTGATCAAGACATCGTGGACGAGAGCCACGACGGCTCCTGGCGCGAAGCGCGTGGAGAAACGGAAGGCGATGTAGGCGAGGATCAGAAGGCCGGCGATGCCCATCGCGCGAAGGCCATCATCGCGCAGTTCCGCTCCGACCTTGGGGCCGACGAACTCCACACGTTGGCGATCGTGGGCGCCGATCTCACCGGTGAGCGCTTCGTCGAGCGCAATGATCCGGTCGTTGGTGGCGGCCAGGGTGCCTTCCTGCGACTCCTCTTCGTGCTCGATGCGCCGCTCGCCCGGGAATTTGATCAGGAACTCGTTCGTTTCCGGCGTGCCGTAGCGAATGACGCTCGCGCCCTCGATGTCGAGCCCTGAGACGACCTCGCGAATCGCACCCTCGTCCGCGATCACGCCTTCGTGGAAGCGGATCTGGACCTCGGTCCCGCCCGCGAAATCGATTCCCAGCTGGACGCCGCGGGTGGCCACGCCGATGAGGCCGGCGACGATGAGCGCCACCGAGAGCGCCACGCAGATACGCCACTTCGAGAGGAAATCGATATGGGTGTCGGACTTGATGATCTCGACGGACACAGCGGACTCCTAGATCGAAAGCTCGGACACGCTCTTCTGGCCGGGGTGGACCTCGTAGAGCAGCCGAGTGAGTACGAGCGCTGCGAACACGCTGGTGAGAATGCCCACGGAGAGGGTCACGGCGAAGCCCTTGATCGGGCCGGTGCCGTAGCTGTACAGGATGATCGCGGTGCCGAGGGTGGTGATGTTCGCATCGAGGATCGTCCAGCGCGCCTTCTGGAAGCCCGCCGCAATCGCGGCACGGGGCGTGCGGCCCGCTTTGACCTCCTCGCGAATCCGCTCGAAGATGATCACGTTGGCATCGACCGCCATACCGACCGTGAGCACCAGCCCCGCGATACCGGGTACGGTGAGTGTGCCTTGAAAGATCGACATCAGACCGCCGATCATCACCAGATTGACGAACAACGCGATGCTCGCGTAACCGCCGGAGAGCCGGTAGTAGCCGAGCATGAACACGACGATCATCAGCAAACCGGCGAACGAGGCACGCAAGCCGCGTTGGATCGAATCGGCGCCGAGCGCGGGCCCGATGGTGCGCTCCTCCTCGATCCGCAGCGGAATCGGCAGCGCACCGGCGCGCAGGATGATTGCCAGATCGGTGGCTTCCTGGGAGGTGAAGCGCCCCGTGATCTGCCCATTGCGTGAGATCCGCGACTGAATCGTCGGCGCGCTGAACACGCTCCCGTCGAGAATGATCGCCAGAGGCTTCTGCAGGTTCGCTTCTGTCAGTTCGCCGAAGACCCGTCCACCCTCCGCATCCCAGGTGAAGGTCACCAGCCACTCGTTGCGACGGTTGTCGAACCCGACCCGCGCGTCGGTCAAGCGCTCACCGGTGATATCCGCATTGGCGGGGATCAGATAGGCATTCAGGATCCGATCCGATTCCCGATCCCTCTCGAACCCGATGATCATCCCGTCGGGAAGCCCGGATTCGTACTTCGCCCGCAGCAGATCCTCTGTAGGCGCCACGTCCTGCACGATCTTGAACTCGAGGAAACCGGTCGTGCCGAGGATGTCCGGAACCCGGTCCATGCCGGGAATCTGGATGAGGATCCGTTCCTTGCCTTGCTTGGTGATCACGGATTCGGGGATGCCCGTCTGAGGATCGTCGATGCGTCGCCGCAAGACCTCGAGCGCTTGTCCCATCGCCTCGTTGCGCACGCGTTCCGTTGTTTCGGTCGTGAGCGTGAGTACGAACTCGATCGCGTCCGGCCGTGCGATATCCACCACGTTCCAATCGGCCAGGAGTTCCTCGACCTTCGCCGCATCGGCCGGTGCGGAAGGCTGGATGTGGAATTCCCGATCGCTGACGAACAGCTTGACGCCAGTAACCGACTCGTCGGTGAGGGTTTGCTCGAAGCCGTCCTTCAGGGAGTTGAGTTCCCGGTCCAGGGCAACCTCGAGATCCGGCGAGAGGACCATGTGGATCCCGCCGCGCAGATCGAGCCCAAGACGGACGGCGTCGTCGGGCAGCCACCAGGCCGCCTCGCGCTGGTCCGGTTCGAAGAAGCCACCGACCGCCTGCCAGCCGAGCAACAGCACCAGGGCCACGACGGCCCCGAGACGCAAGCGCAGGCTCATTCCGGGGCCCCCTTCTTTTCGATTCGCCGCTCGATGCGGGTGCGATCGACCTTCACCTTCAACTGCCCCTTCTGGGTGCCCACGTCGAGGGTCAGGACCTCCTCGGAGCTGCCGACGACCTCGCCGTGAAGGCCTCCGGTCGTAACGACCCGATCGCCCTTTTCGACAGCCTTGAGCATGTCGTCATGCTCTTTCTGCTTCTTCTGCTGCGGACGGATCAGCAGGAAGTAGAAGATCAGGAAGATCATGGCCATGGGAAACAGGAACTCGAGTGCGCTGCCGCCACCCTGAGCCTGAAGGAGGATCCAGCCGCCGCCTACCATGACCTAGGAGTCTCCCCGGATCGCGTCGGCCTTGTCGGTGGCCTCCCAGGGGAAGCCCTCTCGGCCGAAGTGGCCGTGATACGACGTCGGCCGGTAGATCGGTGCACGGAGGCCCAGGGCATCGATGATTCCCGCAGGCGTCAGATCGAAATGCTTGCGGACCAGGCGCTCGAGCTCGACCCAATCGGCCGTGCTGGTACCGAACGTGTCGACCCGCACGGACACGGGCTCGGCCACACCGATCGCGTAGGCCAATTGCACCTCGCAGCGGGTCGCCACACCGGCCTTCACCAGATTCTTCGCCACCCAGCGGGCCGCGTAGGCACCGCTGCGATCGACCTTGCTCGGGTCCTTGCCGGAAAAGGCGCCTCCGCCGTGACGGCCCATCCCCCCGTAGGTATCCACGATGATTTTGCGACCGGTCAAGCCGGCATCGCCCATCGGGCCACCGACCACGAAGCGGCCGGTCGGGTTGACATGGAACACGGTGTCGTCATCGAGGAGCTCGGCCGGTAGCGTCGGCCGGATCACCTGCTCGGCGATCTCCTTCTTCAGCTGGTTGTGGCTGACATCCGGCGAATGCTGGGTGGAGAGCACGACCGCCGAGATGCGCGCGGGAACGTCGTCTTCGTACTCGATGGAGACCTGGCTCTTGGCATCGGGCCGCAGGTAGTCGAGCTCTCCGCTCTCCAGCTTTCCGCGATGCGACTCGATCAGCTTGTGGGAGAAGTGGATCGGCGCGGGCATCAGCTCGGGCGTTTCGGTGCAGGCGAAGCCGAACATCATGCCCTGGTCGCCGGCACCCTGTTCCTTGTGCAGGCCCTCGCCCTCGCTCACACCCTGGGAGATATCCGGCGACTGCTGGCCCAGCGCGATCTGGACGGCGCATGTCGCGGCGTCGAAGCCCATCTCGGAGCTCGTGTAGCCGATGTCATGGACCACGCTGCGGATCAGAGGCGCCAACTCCACCTGGGCGTTGGTCGTGACCTCACCGGCAATCATCACCAGGCCGGTCGTGGTGAGCGTCTCGCAGGCGACCCGCGAGTTCCGATCCTGGGCGAGCATGGCATCGAGAACCGCATCCGAGACCTGGTCGCAAAGCTTGTCCGGGTGACCCATGGAAACGGATTCGGACGTGAAAACGGAACGGGCAGCCATATCGTTGGACTCCTTGGAAAGCGGCGCCAAGAGGGGATAGGCGGGCCACAGCGGCGTTGTGGCGGGCGCGGATCGTAGGAGAAGGGGCCCCGGACGGCAATGAAAACAAGGGGATACGGGGCGAGGAGCTGTCGCGGAGGGCTTGGCGGAACGGCCCTCAGGCGGGCAGTTCCGGACGCTCGATGAGGGTGCCCAGGGCCTCGACGGCGGCCGCGGCGTCCGGCCCCTCGGCTCGGAGCTGGAGAGACGTCCCCTGAGAGGCCGCCAGGGAGAGGAGCGAGAGAACGCTTCGGCTGCTCACCCACTCGCCGCCCCGGGAGACTTCGACCTCTGCGTCGAACCGGCCGGCCAGATTGGCGAATTCCCCTGCGGGACGGGCATGCAGGCCGAGCTCGCTGGCCACGACGAACGCCTTCTCCACCCTCCCGCTCATCCTCCGGCCGGCTCCTGGGAGCCTGACCGATCTTCCTGGGGGCCTGACCGATCCGGTAGGAGCTCGCTCGCGACCTTGATATCGCGCTGGCCGTAGTCACGGATCCTGCGAGCCAACTCCTCGAGGGGCGGCGGATCGCTCCAGGTGGCGAGCTTGATCAGCATCGGGAGATTGACGCCGGTCACCACCTCGACCCGGTGCTCGTCGAGGAAGGACAGGCTGATATTGGACGGCGTTCCCCCGAACATATCCGTCAGGATCAGCACGCCCTCGCCCCGATCGACCGTTTCCAGGCGCTCTGCGATGGCCGCGCGCATGTCGTCCACCGCCTGCTTGGGTTCGATTCCTACGGCTTGGAACGGCGGTGCCTCGGGCACGATCAAGCGCAGAGCCTGCAGCATCTCCTCGCCGAGGCGGTAGTGGGACACGATCATCACGCCGGTCTTCAATTCGTTTTCTCCGTTGTCGGAAGCCGCGAGCTTCATGTGCTCTTGCCTACATCCCGATGGGTCACGTTCACTTCGCGGCCCAGCTCATCGAGCCAGCCGCGCAGGGTCTCGACGATCGCCACCGAGCGGTGTCGGCCGCCCGTGCAGCCGACGCCCACCGTAAGATAGGCCTTTCCTTCGTCGTCGTAGCAAGGGAGCAGGAACTCGAGCAGTTGGTGCAGATGGTTCAAGAGGGTGCTGGTCCGCGCGTCCTTCAGGACGAATGCGGCGACTGGCTCGTCCATGCCCGTACCAGGCCGCAGCCCGGCTTCGAAGTGGGGATTCGGAAGGAACCGCACATCGAAGAGCAGCTCCGCGGCCGTGGGAACGCCGTAGCGGAAACCGAAGGAAGTCAGGTTGACGATGGTCTGGCGGGTGTGCCCCGCAACGGCCCCCACGATCGTCTCACGCAGCTCGTGAACGTTCAGCTGGCTGGTATCGATGGTCACATCCGCCAGCCTGGAGACATCGGTCAACAGCTCCCGTTCGGTTTCGATGCCGGTCGTGACGGAGCCGTCCTGGGCCAGGGGATGCACGCGCCGCGTCTCCCGGTAGCGATTCACGAGCACTTCGGTGGCACACTCGAGAAAGACGACGGTGACCGCCGCGCCGGATCGCCGCAGATCCTCGACCACCGCCGGGATCGCGTTCAGGAACGCACTCTCCCGGGTATCGATGGCCAGTGCGACCTTGGTGATCGGGGGCGTCGAGCCCGCACATAGATCGAGAAACTGGGGCGTGAGGGGCGCCGGCAGATTGTCGACGCAATAGAACGCGAGATCCTCGAGCGCAGCCATGGCCGTGCTCTTGCCGCTTCCCGAGAGCCCGCTCACGAAGACGATTCGCTGGTCTGCAGCATGCATCACGAGGAACCCGCCCGGAATCGCTGGTCGAAGCGCTCTGCAGCGCTCCCGCGCAACCCCCGCTGGAGATGGTCGCGGACCGCAACCTCGACCAGCGTCGCCATATTGCCGGAGGGTCGAACGGGCAGAACGACTGCAGGCAGTTCTTGCCCCGCGATGCTCTCGCGGGGACGGTCGTGGCCGACGCGCTCGTAGCCCTCGCCTTCCTGCCACTGCTCCATGCGACAGATCAATTCGATTCGCGCCCGTTCGAGGACGGCCTTTTCGCCGAACAGCTCGGGTACGTAGAGCAAACCGATTCCGCGAATCTCCATGTGGTGCCGGATCAGCTCCGGCGACCGACCCATCAGGAATCCATCGCCACACGTTTCGATCTCGACCACGTCATCTGCCACCAGGCGGTGGCCCCGTTGGATCAGTTCGAGCGCCGTCTCGCTCTTTCCCACGCCACTGGGGCCCCGGATCAGGACTCCCACGCCGAGCACCTGAACCAGCGCGGCATGGATCCGCGCCGGCACGTTCGCCGAGCCAGCGCCTTCGCCGCTCAGAACTTGCCGTCCTCTTCCTCGATCGCCTGGAGGACATCCTCCGTGGTCGAGGCCTCCTCGAGCGCCTTGCGAAACGAGGCGTCCCGGAAGAATCGTGAAATGCGGGCCAGTGCCTTCAGGTGCTGGCCCCCGGAGTGCTCCGGTACCACCAGGAGGAAGAACAAATGGGTTTTCTGGCCGTCGATGGATTGGAAATCCACTCCGGCCTTGCTGCGAGCGAAGGAGGCCACCAGTCGGGAAAGGCCGGCAAGCTTGCCGTGGGGAATGGCCACCCCGTCCCCGATGCCCGTGCTCTGGAGCGCCTCTCGCTCGACGAGAACCTTGTGCAGGCGTTCCTCATCGAGCACGGGCTCTGCCGCTGCCAGCCGTTTGGCAAGCTCGAGAAGAACCGCGTCCTTCTCTTGCGATTCGATGTCCAGGATCACGGCGTCCTTGACGAGGATGTCCATGATCTTCATGGGAGTCTCCCGAGCGTGCGGCGGCGAGGCTAGCCGACTTCCCGCCTTCGAGTCGAGGATAGGATGTTCATGGATTCCCGGTATTTCGTCACCGTCCGGCGGGCAATATCGATGTTGGCGGTCTTCAGCATTTCCGCAATCCGCTGATCCGAGAGGGGCCTCCGGCCATCCTCGTTCGTGATGATCTTCTTGATCTTCGCCTTGACGCTCTCGCTGGCGATCGCCTCACCCTGGACCCGATTGATGCTCGAATTGAAGAAATACTTCAGCTCGAAGATCCCCTGGGGAGTATGGGTGTACTTGTTCGTGGTCACTCGGCTGACCGTGGATTCGTGCATGCCGATGTCATCCGCGACATCCCGCAGGTTCAACGGCTTCAGGTAGGCGACGCCGCGCTCGAAGAATTCCCTTTGGTGCCGGACGATGCTCTCCATCACCCGGTAGATCGTACGCTGGCGTTGGTGGATCGATTTGATCAACCACATCGCCGCACGGACCTTTTCCTGAACGTAGGTGCGCGTCTCTTTCTCGACCGAGCGATCCTTCGCAAGCACATCGCGGTAGAGACTGTTGATCTTCAGCTTCGGTAACCCGTCCTCGTTCAACACGATGTGGAACTCGTCGGCCACCTTGTAGACGTAGATATCCGGGGTGATGTAGATCGGTTCATCGCCACCGTAGGCGCGGCCCGGCCGCGGCTCGAGTTGGGCGATCACCTTGGATGCAGCAGACACTTCCTCGACGCTGATCAACAACTCGCGGGCGATCCGGCGGAAGTCGCGTTTCTGCAATGCGTCCAGGTACTGGTCGATCAGGGTGTGAACCAGGGGGTCCTTGATGCACAGCGGACCCAGCTGGCTCAACAGGCACTCGCGTAGATCTCGCGCAGCCACACCGGGCGGGTCGAGACGCTGGACCCGTTCGAGGGTCTGCTCGACCTCCTTCTCGTCGATCCCGGATTGGCGTGCGATCTCCTCGACAGTCGAGCGCAGATAGCCTCGTTCATCCAGGTTCCCGAGAATCCAGCCCGCTGCAGCCTTCTCCGCGTCCGTGAACGTCGAGAGACCGATCTGCCACTCCAGGTGGTCCTGGAGCGATTCACGCTGGGTCAGGGTGGCTTCGAACCCCGGGCGCTCGTCGTCGTCGCGGATGACGCCCGTACCCATGCCGGTCTGGGGATAGGCATCGATGTAGTTCTGCCAATCGATGTCCGCGATCTTGTCCGCATCGGATGCTTCCCGCGGATCGGCCACTTCGCCGGAGGCTTCGGCCGGCGCATTGTCCGGCCGCTCCTCTTCGCGGCCTACGTCCTTCGGCAGTTCCTCATCGATCTCGAGGACTTCGAGAACCGGGTTTTCCTGCAACTCCTGCTGGACCGTCTGCTCGAGCTCGAGCCGAGAGAGCTGAAGCAGCTTGATCGCCTGCTGCAGCTGGGGGGTCATCACCAGCTGCTGGGACATCTTCAGCTGGAGCTTGAGCTCGATTCCCATGGGTTCAGCGGTTCCCCTGGCGCCTAACGGAGCTGGAAGTTCTCGCCCAGGTAGATCTCGCGAATCTCGGGGTCGCTTGCAATCTCGTCGGGCGTTCCGTGCCGGATGATCCGGCCGTCTTTGATGATGTAGGCGCGATCACAGATCTCGAGCGTCTCTCGGACCTTGTGTTCGGTAATCACGATGCCAATGCCTCGCATCTTGAGCTGCTCGATGATTTTCTGGATGTCGATCACGGCGATCGGGTCGATCCCCGTGAACGGCTCGTCCAGCAACAGGAATTTCGGATCCAGGACCAGGGCCCGGGCAATCTCCACTCGCCGCCGTTCACCGCCGGAGAGCGAGTCCGCCCGCTGCCCAGCCTTATCGGCAATCCCGAGCTCTGACAGCAGTTGTTCCAGGCGTTCCCGGCGCCGGGACGATTCCGATTCGACCGTCTCCAAGATCGCGTTCACGTTGTCTGCAACCGAGAGTTTTCGAAAGACCGAGGGTTCCTGGGGTAGATACACCACACCCAGGCGTGCCCGCTGGAACATCGGGAGGTCGGTCACGTCCTGCTTGCCAAGGATCACCCTGCCCGCAGTCGGCCGGATACCACCCACGATCATGTTGAACGTGGTCGTCTTGCCCGCACCGTTCGGCCCGAGGAGCCCCACGATCTCACCCGGACCGATGTCCAGATCGAGCCCATCCACCACATTCCGGTCGCCGTAGCGCTTGGTGATCCCCTGGGTCGTGATCCGGGTTCCCGTCATTGGCCGCCCCCGGCGACCTGCCCGCTACTGCAGCCAGGCTCGTCGGGTCGAATCTGGACATCCGCAGCGCCCTCGACGTGCATCACTTCCGTATCGAGATGGAAGATGATCTTCTCGCCCCGAACCCGGTCGCAGCCCTGCTCCAGCACAGCAAGCGTGCCCGTGCATTCCACCCGCTGGTCGGAGCGGAAGAACACGGCCTTCTTGCAATGGGCAACGCGATCGGTCTGCTCGAGGCGTACCCGGCCTGTGGCGATCATGCGATCCGGCGAACTGCTTCCGGGCGGATAGAACGCCACCATCTTCCTGGAGTTGACGATCAGATCGTCCTGCACCGCACGTACGTTCCCGCGGAAGACGAACTTGCGGCGATCGCCATCACTCAGGGATTCGAGCTGATCGGCCTTGATCGAAATCGGACTCTTGTCGGAGTAGCGTCCTCCGCTGTCGCTGCTGGAAGACGCCTCCGGTGCGGCCGCGCCCGGGGGCTGGCTTGCGACCTGGGGCGGCCCGGAATCGCCCTCCCCGACCCGTTCGACGACCTGGTCCGCAAGGGCTTCGATCGCCCGGCCGAGATCCTCGACGCGGGTGACTTCCTCGACCAGCGGACCGCCGAGTAGATTGCCCCCCGAATCGTAGAGCCGTGCATCGACCGAGAGAGATCGGCCGAGGCGCGTGGTCTTGCCGACGACCACAGCCGCGACGCCAGCGCCCTTCGCCCAACCCGCGACATCTTGGGAGGACGGCTCCGAGACCGGTGCCACGCCCATCTCGGACGGTCCGACCACTTTGTCGACACCCCGGGTTCCGAGGCGCTGGGCCAATCTTGTCGCCACATCAGGCACGACCTGCCCCCGCGCCGCGACCCGCTCGAACGCCGCGACGCCAATCGCAACCTCCGCGGCCGCCGGCATGGCCAGGCCAAGCACCAATAACACGCCTAACCATCGCATGGTCCCGTATCGCTGCATCATTACCCCGTCCTTCATTGCGCTACCACCGATGCTCCGCCCGAAAGCTTGAAGCGGTTCTCGCGAACCCAATACTGGAACCCACCTCCGCGATAGGTTCCGGCCCTGTCTCGGATCGAGACCGGTACATCCGTGATGACCAGTCCCTTCTCATGGTTGTAGCGGAGCCGGGTCGTACGGAAGCGCCGGCCGTCGCCGGTCGTGCCCCGCACATCGCCTTCGGCGACGAAATCTCCGCTATCCAGAAACACGGTTCCCGTATCGCAGGTCATATCGAGCCCCCCGCGACCCCGCGGACCGGCAACAGCCGAAGCCAGGATGACGTGCACGCCCGCGAGAAGGGCCGTGTCATCCGCGGGCTTGATGTTGGCCTGCTCGGCATCGAGCACCAACTCGTTGAACGCGCCATGGCTGGAGACGTACGTCATGCCCTCGAGATCGAGGGTGCGTTTGTCTTCATCAGCAGCAGCGATCCCAGCCAGGAGCAGAAGCCAACCGGTGGCCGCAGCAGCTTGGGCAAGAGCTGAAACCAGCCTCTGGGGCCCACGCCCGCGCCGCATCCCCCAGCTTTTGGCACTCATTTTGCAGATATTACCCGCACTGAGGCTGGCAGCAACCAGCTCAGATGAGGGCGGAGTGAAGGGGTCGGCGCGGCCTCGGGGGCCGGCCCCGCTCAGTCCTCGTCGTGACCAACCAGGGTGGAGATCGGCTCGATGGAGCCGAGCCAGTGGGCCGGCTTCAGGATCAGCGTATCCAGGATGACGCCGACGGGGTGCAACACATAGGCAACGATTCGAAGCGGGTGGCCGGAGCGAGTCGAATCATGATCGTGGGCCAGCGCGGGGCTACCGGCGGCGACCAACGAGAGAGCCACGACGACCGAGCAGAGAAGCGTGCGAAGGGAATGGCGCGGACGCGGCATGGATCTGTTCTCCTGCGGTCGATTCTCATCAGACAGCCTGGAAGCGTGGTAGACAACCTACCATGATTCCAGCCCGGCGCCGGCGGCCCCTCCCCAAGCCTCCGACCGGCCTTCTTTCGGCAATTCGCCCGCCCCGACGATCCCCAAGGGGACGGAGGACCCATGAAGATCACCCGCCTCAACCACGCCGCCATCAATTGCCAGGGAAAGTGGGAAGAGACCCGTGTCTTCTACACGCAACTCCTCGGCATCGAGACCAGCCCCCGACCGGAGTTCATCGAGAAGGCGATCGGTGGCTGTTGGCTCCAACTCCCGAATGGCCAGGTCCACGTGATCGACGCGCCCTACGACGGAAGCCCCGGCGCACCGCTCGGCCCGCACGTCTCCTATTTCGTCGACGACCTGGCCAGCGCCGAGAGCGAACTGACATCCAACGGCATCACCCTCAGCGCCGCGATGGGCGAAGGCGCTGGCCGCATCGTGTGGTTCAGCGATCCCGCCGGAAACACGGTCGAGCTTCAACAAGACCCGGAGGCTTAGCTCTCAGGGTCGGAACGACAGCTCGGCAAAGACCGGGCGATGGTCCGAGCCGACGCCGACACCCACGTTCCGCCGGGTCACGATCCAGTCCGAGCTGATCAAGATGTGGTCGAGAGGAAGCCCCATGAGGCCGAGCGAAGCGGGCCAGGTTGCCTGCTGGCCGTGGCCCGCACGAGAATCCCGCAGGCCCGAGGAATGCAGCAACCGAGCGAAGGCCTGGGACCATGGCGTGGCATTCAGATCGCCGAGGAGCACGAAGGGCCCCGGCTTCTCCTGGCGGATGCGCGACAACTCCGCGAGCTGTCGGTCTCGAAGACTGGCAACGAAGGCCGTCAGCGGTGGATGGGGATGCGCCACCATCAGCTGCACGGGTTTTCCAGCGACCCGCACGCGAGCCAGGAGTGCGGGATGATGTGGGTCGCCACCTAGCAAACGCGTTTCGCTGCTTTCGAAGGGAAGCCGACTGTAGAGCGCGATGCCGAAATGGTGCTCCCGGGAAGCCACCAACCGGTGGGGGTGGCTCTGCAGCGCCGCGTCGAGGTCGGCAACCCAGCGGGCGTTCACCTCCGCGAAGCCCAGCACGTCCGGATCCCGGCCCGCCATCAAGGCGTCGGGCAGGAAGCCATTCCGATTGGTGAGAGACAGGTTGGCCATCGCCACGCGCAACCTGGCTGCACCCGCAGGGGCCTCCTCACCGGCTGGCATTCGTAGCGTCATGGCGTTTGCCAAGACGACCGCGGCGGCCACGAGCATCCAAAGCACGGCACCGCGGGCCGCCGCGATGCATGCCAGCCCGAGCGCGGCCAGGCCAAGCTGGAGAGGGAAATGGCTCAGCAGATCGAGGGGCCAGGAAATCCCGCCCATCCGACCCAGTGCGGTTGCGCCGGCAAGGCCCAGGGCGACGGTTCCCAGGGCCCACCCGGGCCCCGGTACTCGTCGGACCGGGTGCACCGGAACCGCGCTCACGTTGCGCGGCGCGGCAAGCGGATCTCCTCCACCAGGGCACGAACGTCCTCCGGCGGTGGTTCCGTGAAGCGGCTGACAGCCAGCGCCACGGCAAAGTTCAGCAACATTCCCACGCTCCCGATGCCTTCGGGGCTGATGCCCCACCACCAGGCATCGGGCCCCGCCGTCGGATCGATGTACTTGAACCAGATGATGTACGTGGCGGTGAAGCCGATTCCGGAGAGCATCCCGGAGATCGCGCCCCATTTCGTCGTGCTCGTCGTGAAGATTCCCAACACCAGCGCAGGAAAGAAGCTCGAGGCGGCCAGGCCGAATGCGAAGGCCACGACCTGGGCGACGAAGCCCGGTGGGTAGATGCCAAAGAGGCCGGCGATGACGACCGCCACGCCCGCCGTACCGCGGGCGAGCCGGAGTTCCCTCGCCTCGTTCATCGAAGGCCAGAGCCAGCTCTTGCCGATGTCATGAGAGATCGCCGACGAGATCACGAGCAGCAAGCCGGCAGCCGTCGAGAGGGCGGCGGCCAGCCCGCCGGCCGCTACCAGGGCCACGATCCAGGCCGGCAATCGTGCGATCTCCGGGTTCGCGAGCACCATGATATCGCGATCCACCCGCAGCTCGTTCGTCTCCGGGTCTCCGCTGTAGCGGATGCGTCCGTCGCCATCCTTGTCCTCGAAGCCGATCAGGCCGGTGGTTTCCCAGCTGCTGAACCATTCGGGCACGTCTTCGTAGGCCACACCGTTCAGGTCTTCGATCAGGTTGACGCGGGCAAAGGCCGAGATGGCGGGCGCCGTCGTATACAGGAGCGAGATGAAGACCAACGCCCAGAGCGCACTCCAGCGGGCAGCCCTCGCACTCGGCACCGTATAGAAACGGATCAAGACATGGGGTAGCCCAGCGGTGCCTACCATCAACGCGCCGGTGATGGCGAAGACGTCGACCATGCTCTTCTTGCCTGGCACCCATGCACCCGTGTATTCCGGCAAGCCGAGATCGCGATGCAGGGCGTCGAGCGTCTCGAGCAGGAAGTGCCCGGCGTTGGCCCCCTCGGACACGGTGCCGCCGAAGCCGAGCTGGGGAATCGGGTTGCCTGTGATCTTCCACGAGATCGCAGCGGCGGGGATCAGATACGCCACGATCAACACGCAGTACTGGGCCACCTGGGTGTAGGTGATCCCGCGCATACCACCGAGCGTGGCGTAGACGAGCACGATGCCCATTCCCCGGAGCACCCCGGTGTTCACATCCACCTCGAGGAAACGCGAAAACACGACCCCGACGCCGCGCATCTGGCCAGCGATGTAGGTGAAGGAGATGAAGATCGTGCACAAGGCGCCGACCAGCCGTGCCAACTGCGAGTGGTAACGATCTCCCCAGGAATTCGGAGGTGGTGAACTTGCCGTACTTGCGCAGATACGGCGCCAACAGCAGCGCCAGGAGCACATAGCCCCCGGTCCAGCCCATCAGGTAGATGGTGCCGGTGTAGCCCATGAACGAAATGAGGCCGGCCATCGAAATGAACGAGGCTGCGCTCATCCAATCGGCGCCGGTCGCCATGCCATTGGCCAGGGCCGGCACACCGCGGCCGGCCACATAGAAGCCTTCGGTGGAGCGCACGCGGCTCCAGACGGCGATCCCGACGTAGAGCGAAAAGGTCAGCCCGACGAACAGATAGGTCCAGCCCTGGACGTCCATGTCTCTTCTTCTTTTTCTTCGCTCGCCTACGGCTCGCTGCGCGCCGGGCCGGGCCCGTCTTGCGGGCTTTCAGCGACACCGTATTGCCGATCGAGCCGATCCATCGCCACCGCGTAAATGGCGATCAACACGACGAAGGCGTAGATCGAGCCCTGTTGGGCGAACCAGAAGCCCAACGGGAAACCGCCGAGCTTGAACTGGTTGAGCGGCTCGACCAGGAGGATTCCGAGGCCGTAGGAGACGAAGAACCAGACGACCAACAAGCCCGCCATCAAGCGCAGGTTGGCGCGCCAGTAGCCCTTGGGATCGGCGGCCATCAGTGAACCGTCTCTCCCAGGGTCTTGGCGCCAATCAGCGCCCGCACGGCGTCTGCAATGCCATCGACCGAGAGATGGAACATCGGGAAGAGCTTCGAAATGATGTTCGTCGTGTGAGTCTGGTTCCAGACGTCCTGGGGATCCGGATTCAGCCAGACGGCCCGATCGAAATGATCGTTGATGCGATGCAACCAATCGATTCCACTGGTTTCGGCCGTCTTGCGTGGGTCGATGTTGCCGAATTCTTCCATCAACTCCGCGGGATGCATGGCTGCGTCGCCCACGATCATCACCTTCCAGCGGGGGTCGAGCTTGCGCAGCACGTCACCCGTAGGGATGGCGTCCCGGCGCAGCAAGGCGGCCGTCGTGCCGAGTAGCTCGTAGGGGCAGTTGTGGAAGTAGTAGGCCTTGAACTCGCGGAGCCCGCGCTCTTCGTGAAGAGCGGTCAACAGGCGGCTCACCGGCTCGTAGTAGGGATCCATCGTTCCACCCACATCCATGAGCAGGAGCAGGCGTACGTTGTTGCGCTTCTCCGGTTCGAACACGAGTTCGATCTCGCCGGCGTTCTTGCAGGTCTCGTCGATGGTGCTCTCGAGATCGAGCTCGGTTGCGGGGCCGACCCGGGTAAGCTGCCGAAGCCTGCGCAGGGCCATCTGGATCTGCCGGATGTCGAGGGAAGCATCGGTGCGGTAGTCCCGGAAGCGACGCTCCTGGGCCACCTTCATGGCGGAGCGGTTGCGGCTCTGACCCCCGACACGGATCCCGGTCGGATGCTCGCCGCCGTGACCGAAGGGCGAGCGGCCGCCCGTGCCCACCCACTTGCCGCCCCCATCGTGGCGCTCGGTCTGCTCGGCCAGGCGCTCGAGGAATTGCTGCATCAGCTCGTCACCGTTCAGCATTTCGAGCATCTGCTTCTGCTCTTCGGTCAGCTCCTGGAAGTTCTTCGGATCCTTCAGCCACTCCAACACCTCGTCCTCGATCTGGAGTTCCCCTTCTACCCCCTCGAAAACGTGGAGGAAAACCCGGTCGAAGGCATCGAAGTAGGTCTCACTCTTGACGAGGAGTGAACGGGAGAGATTGTAGAAGCGGCGAAGGTTCGAGCCGTGGAGGCCCTTCTTCATGGCCTCCATCAGCATCATCCACTCTTGCATCCCGACCGGGACGCCCTCTTCGCGGAGCTCGTAGAAGAAATCGAGGAACACGCTGGCCCCTAGTTGTTGTAGCGCGGGCCGAGGTCGCTCCAGCTCTCCGGATAGCGCCCACCGCGCTCGCTGTAGAGCTGCAGGGCCTCGGTATCCTGCTCGTTCTTGAGCAGGGAACCAAGGAAAGGAATCTGCGCCTCGATCTGATCCGGGGAGATGCCCGAACGCAGGAGCACCGAGATCCAATCGATCAGCTCGGAAGTCGACGGCTTCTTGCGCAGTTCGCTCTGCTCGCGCAGCCAGTAGAACCGCAGCAGGACCTGATCGAGGAGCTGCGTATCCAGGTGCGGATGGTGCACATCCACGATCTGTCGCATCAGTTGCGGATCCGGGAACTCGATGAAGTGGAACACGCAGCGACGCAGGAATGCGTCCGGCAGCTCCTTCTCGTTATTCGACGTAATGAGCACGATCGGCCGTTGCTGTGCGACCACCTCGTCGCCGGTCTCCATCACGGTGAAGCGCATCTCGTCCAGCTCACGCAGGATGTCGTTCGGAAATTCGAGATCCGCCTTGTCGATTTCGTCGATCAGCAACACCTGGCGATCGCCGGTGGCAAACACCCGCCCGAGGGGCCCATGCTTGATGTAGGTACGGATATCGGCCACGTCGCCCTCGCCGAAGCGGGCGTCGTTGAGGCGCTGGACTGTGTCGTAGACGTAGAGGCCCGCCTGGGCCTTGGTCGTGGACTTGATGTGCCACTGCTCCATGGGGAGGCCGAGGCCCTCGGACACATGGCGGGCCAGCAGGGTCTTGCCCGTGCCCGGTTCGCCCTTGATCAACAAGGGCCGCTCGAGCGCAATGGAAGCATTCACCGCCTCCACCAGCGCCGGCGAGGCGATATAGCCCTCGGTTCCGGTGAAGCGGAGGAAATCGTCGTTCACGTCATTCATGGCGCGGGAGGGTACCGTCCTGGCGGCGAGCGTCACGTGGGATCTGAATGGCCGGAATCAGCCCTTTCCAGGCCATAGGGGCTCGGGTATCTCGAAGCCGATGGGCGTATCCCAGTGATTTCGGGCCGCGACCTCGTGCACCGGATTCCGCGGAGCCACCCCCCAGCGTCCGGACGGGTAGCCCATCGTCACGCAGGCGTTGAATTTCCAGCCAGCCTCCTTGGGCACACCCAGGATCTCGAGCACGGGCTCGATCTGTGAGTTGAAGACGCTCGTCAGGGCGGAGCCCACGCCTTCAGCCCGCGCCGCCAACATCGCGCTCCAGACACCCGGGAAGATCGAGCCGCCGCTCCTGTCGAACTGGGAGAACGCAAAGAGCAGGAGCGGGTAGCCCTCGAAGTGGTCCGCCAGCCATTGGGCGGAACGCTGGACCTTCAGGAATTCCTTGCTGTCCGGGGCTTCCGGGTCGGCCGCGGCCGCTTCGGCGCGGGGCTTGTAGATCGTTTCCCAAAGCCTGCCCATGCACTCGCGGTAGATCGGGCCGAGCTTGGCCTTCACGTCTGGATCATCGACGAGCAGGAAGCGCCACATCTGCGCGTTGCCGCCGCTCGGCGCGCGGATCGCCGCGTCGAGAATCCGCTCCTGAACGTCGTAGGCGATCGGATCCGTCTTCACCCGGCGCATCGCGCGGGTGGTGTAGAGAGCCTCATGGAGATCCATGTCGATTCCTTCTCCTCGCATCCCGCCTAGTCGTCGTAGCGCACTTCAACGCCGGCCCCGACCGGTCGACCCTGGCAGGTCAGGACCCACCCTTCCCTCACCTCGGCCTGATTGAAGACATCGTTCACGTCCATACGCACTTCGCCAGCCATACGCTTCGCTGCGCAGGAACCGCAATAGCCCTCTTCGCACGCCGACGGCGGATCGTGGCCCGCTTCCCGAACTGCCCGCAGGATCGACTGGTCGGGGGCGCAGGGAACCCGATGGGTCTTCCCGTTGAGGTGCACGACGATCTCCTGCTGCGCCGTGGCATCGGCACCTGTCCGCGTTGCATCCTCAGCCTCTGCCGGCATCCCGCTCGTCTCAGTGGATTCGAAGCGTTCGATGAAGATCCGATCCGGATCGAACCCCTCCTGACGGAGCGCGCCTTCGACGACATCCATGAAAGGGCTGGGCCCACACAGGTAGCAGTGGGCGCCTGGCAGGCCGCGAACGTGTGCCGCGGCCTGGGCCGTACCGAGAAGGCCCCGTTCGTCGTCCACGTGGTGCAGCAACTCGAAACGACCCGCATGCATTCGCGCCAGTGTTTCCAACTCGTCACCGAAGATGATCCCGGCGCGACTGCGATTGGCGTACACCAGACGGATCCGACGACGGGTGGTTGCGAGTGCACTCTTCAAGAGGGAAATCACGGGAGTGATGCCGCTACCACCCCCGAACAACACCAGAGGCTCGGCCGCGTCGCGCAACACGAACCGACCGGCCGGGGGAAGCACGTCGAGTGTATCCCCGGCCCGCAGCCGATCGTGAAACCAGTTGGAGACGCGGCCCTCCTCCACCCGCTTGACCGTCACCTTCCAGATCTTCTCGGTGTCCGGGCAGCTCGCCAGCGAGTAGCAGCGAACCAGCTCTCCGCCCGCCCACGGAATACGAAAGATCAGGAATTGGCCCGCTCGATAGGCGAAGCCTTCTTCGAGCTCTCCTGGCACGTCGAGAATGAAGGAGCGGGCCTCCGGGGTTTCATCGACGACCCGGGCGAGCGTCAGCTTGTGGTAGGACACGAACCTGGGATGTAGGTGACAGAGCCCGTCCTTTCAACGGTCCCCGGAAGTTCGAGCGGCTCGACCTCGAGCGGCCCGCTACCGTGCAGGCCGTGGACGCAAGAGTCGCCTTCTGGACCGGGGCCCTGATGAACATGGCCGTCGTGGTGGGGCTCGCGGCGTACGGAGTGCGCCAGATCCGGCGCGGCCAGGTGGACTCCCACCGGCGCTCCATGCGGGCCGCCTGCGGCCTGGTCTTGGCATTCCTGGTCGCCTACGTGCTCAAGCGCCTGTGGATCGGTCCGGAAGATCTCGATCTGTGGAGCCGAGGGGCCCTGATCAATCTATGGATCCACGAGACCATGGTGGCAGGCATGCTGATTGGCGGCGGCATGGCGCTCGTTCGAGGCCGTCGCCTGGCGCACACCCGCCGGGTGACGGGCAGCCTCGACGATCCCGCGGCGGAGCCTTCAGCCCTCCAGGCCCACAGACGTGTCGGCTGGGTCGGCGTCATCTGCTCAGCCCTCGGGTTGCTGACCGCCTGCGGAATCCTGGTCCAGATCTTCCGCGCGCTTACCTAGCTTGGCGAGCGAGCTTGTGCAGAAGGCCCCTCGGCCAGGCGCGAACTAACCGACCCGCTCGGTGATGGGCACATGGCCGGGCCGGCTACGGACGCGCTCCAGCCATGCTTGGACCGCCGGATAGTTCGCCAGCTCGAAACCGCCCTCTCCTGCCACGTGGGTGTACGCGTAGAGCGCAATGTCGGCAATCGAATAGCAGCTGCCGACGAAGAATGGCTCCTGATCGAGATGGTGTTCCATCACGCCAAGGGCGGCGTCCCCGCCAGTACGCTTTACCTCGATCTCCTGTTCCGAGTGGGCAGCGAGTGTTCCGGCGTGATGCCAGAAACGTAGAACCGCGATGAACGGTTCGTGGCTGTATTGCTCGAACGCCATCCATTGAAGTACCTGCGCTCGCTCCAACCGATCGTCGGGAAGGAAGTCGGTCCCCTCGGCCATGTACCACTGGATGGCATTCGATTCCGCCAGGGTCGTGCCATCAGAAAGCTCGAGCAGCGGGATCCGGCCATTCGGATTCTTCGCGAGGAACTCCGGCGTCCGCGTCTCTCCGTTCAAGATGTCCAGCTCGACACGTTCGAAGGGGACACCGAGTTGCGTCAGCAACAAGCGAACCTTGTAGCCGTTTCCCGACTCCAGGTAGTCGTAGAGCCGAAGCACCTCTACTCGGCCGGAGCGGCTGAGCGGGGGGTCAAGCGCAGGACCGTGGGACGCGTGGTGCGGAACCTGCTCATGAGCCGCTGCATCCAGCCGTATTTGGTTTTGAAGGCTTCCTCCACCCGGTCGTACACGTCAACGTCTTCTTCCTCCTCGGCCAGGACGTCGAGTTCGATATCGCCCGCGCGGATTTTCACCTCGGAACCCCGCCGGATATTCGCCAGCCAGGTGGAATCATTCGTGCGGATGTAGCCGACTGCATCCACGACGACGATCCAGACCGGTGTGTCTCGCGCATCGCCGTCTTCGTCCAAGGTCGAGATTTCGATCGTATCCGTGGCATCGAACGCCGACCAGAGATCGTCCGCATGGGCCGGGGCGCCCCCGAGCGCGACGGCCACCAGCATGAGCCACATCGAGAAGCCTGTTTTCATGTGCACCGTTCTCCTTGGGGCGCTGACGCTATCGCGGGACAAGCGCATCGGCACATCCGTCGCCGACGGCGCCCGGCCACCTCGAGCCGACCGACGGCTGAACGCAAGGTAAAGGCTTGGCAGCGAGAAGCCGATTCGGAAGCCATGCGTTGGATTGCAGCATTCGGCGGCGGGGCCTTCGTCCTGGCGAGCCTGGCGGTCGGAACCCGCCTCCTCCTCCTTGCCATTCGCACGCGGGCGCTGCCCGAGACGACCCTGGGGCTCGGCCTGGCCCTGATGGGCGGGCTCGCCTACCCGCTCACCAGCGTGGCGCGCCAGGCCCAGGCCCTTTCGGACGAGACGCGAACCCTGTTGATGATCGCCGCCCACGTCCTGATGGTGATCGGGATCAGCTGCATCGCGATCTTCACCTGGAAGGTCTTCCGGCCCGCGAGCCCGGCCGCTCGGCGCGGGGTGGTTGGGATCGTCGTGGCGCTCGTCGCCTGCTTCATCTGGCAGGGGGTTTCGCCGGGCTACAAGGCCGGAGCCCTCGCCAAGGAGGGCCTGGCGATCGTCGCGATCAACGGCCTCGCCGCGGTGGCCATGGGCTGGACCGCTCTCGAGTCTCTTCGCTACTCCGCGCTTCTTCGACGCCGGATTCCCCTGGGGCTCGCCGAGCCACGGGTCGCGCGCCAGGTAGAGCTGTGGGGAATCGCTACAGGCGCAGCGACCCTGATCGCATGCGTCAGCCTCACCCTACATGCGATCGGCCTCGACCCGGCGAAGTCCACGGCCGGCGCATTGGTGATCGGGCCCTTCGGATTCATGGCGGCCCTCTGTCTCTCCACGGCCTTTCGTGGGGACAGTCCGAAGCACACCGCACCGGTCGCCCGCGTCCACTGAAGCCCGGGCCCGTCACCTCACCTCATCGGGCTTGACCTTCCACGGGCAGCCCCGCTACGGACAGGGCCATGAACGACGCCCCCCTCCGCCCCGCCGAGGGCGAGGCGCCGAAGCGTCGCAACACGGGCACGACCCAGCGCATCTGGAGCCTGGCCTGGCCGGCCATTGCCACCAACCTCCTGCATTCGATCGTCGGCATGGTGGACATCAAGGTCGTCGGCTCGCTCGGTGCATCCGCCGTTGCCGCAGTGACCACCGGCCACCGTGTCTTCTTCATCCTGCAGGGGGTGATGATGGCCGTCACGGCGGGCACCACGGCCCTCGTGGCTCGCTCCTGGGGCGCCGGAGACCGAGGCGAAGCTGAGCGGGTCACCCGGACGTCGCTTTGGCTCTGCCTGGCCTTCGCCGGAACCCTGACCGCACCCGGCGTCTTCTTCGCCGAAGAGATGGCCGGGCTCTTCAAGGGGCTGGATTCGGAGACGATGACCCTCGCGGCCAGCTTCATTCGAACGATCTCGCTCTTCAATGTGGCTTTCGCGATCAACATCGTGCTCGGCACTGCACTGCGAGCGGCGGGCGACACGCGCACACCATTGCTCATCGCGGTGGCGACGAACCTGGTCAACGTATTCCTGCTCTACGGCCTGGTCTTCGGCCAATTCGGCTTGCCGGAGCTCGGAGTGCGCGGCGCCGCCATGGCGAATGGCCTGGCCTTCGTGTTCGGTGCCGTTCTCACGCTAGGTCTGTGGCTCGGTCGCGTCCTGGTGATTCGCTGGGGCCCGAGCGGCGGAGACTTCGAGCGCAGCCGCATTCGGAAGATCCTGCACATCGGTTACCCCTCCGGGCTCGAGCAGTTCGTCTTCCAGGCGGGCTTGATGAGTTTCCTGTTGATCGTCGCCCGCTACGGCGAGGCGCCCTACGCCGCCTACAGCATCGGCGTGAACATCCTCTCCTTCTCATTCCTCGTGGGCTTCGGATTCTCCATCGCGGCATCGACGCTCGTCGGCCAGAACCTCGGCGCAGGCGACCCGGACGCTGCCGAGCGAAGCGGCTGGCGGGCCATGCTCTTGTCGATCAGCGTGATGGTGGTCTTCGGCGCGGTGATCATCTCGGTGGCCGAGCCTTTCGCCCGCTTCCTGATCGACGACGATGAGGTGGTCCGCCTCGCGGTCATCTTCATCTGGCTGCTGGGCTCGGTACAGGCCCTGATGGGCATCGAATTCGCTTTGGGCGGGGCGCTCCGTGGTGCCGGCGATACACGCTTTCCCTTGTGGATCGTGTTCGCCGGCTTCTTCCTTGGCCGCATCCCTCTGGCCCTCGTTCTCGCCTGGCTTGGCTGGAGCGTCGAGTGGGTCTTCGCAGCCCTCCTGGCGGACTACGTGATCAAATCCATCGGCCTGGTTCTCCGCTTTCGCAACGGACGCTGGAAGCACGCGATCTGAGGCTACGCAAGGCGATTTCCTACACTTCGACTTCAACGCTTCGCGCAAAGAAAGGACCACCGCCGAATGAGAACAGCAGCGCTCCTCGTCGGCGGGGCCCTGGCCCTCGTCGCTGCTTTCTTTGGAATCGTCATCCTGGCATCGGAATCAGGAGAGGTCGTGACGTTGCACACCCGCACGCCCGCCGGCGACACCCGCGTGACGCGTCTCTGGGTGGTTGACTATGCGGGTGCGGAGTGGGTGCGGACCGGCCACGAGGGGAAGGGATGGTTCGTAGACGTGATGTCCAACCCGGACGTCACCATCGAGCGATCCGGATCGGAGAGCCAACGGATCGCCGTTCCCGTCCGCGAGAAGCCCTTGATCGGAGAGGTCAACGAAGTCTTCGCGATGAAGTACGGCCAGGCCAACAAGATCGTTGCGCTTTCGGGTGATGCTTCCAAGCGGATCCCGGTTCGGCTCGACCCCGCGCCGCGCTGAGCCTACGCTTCATCCACCACCCCGATGCCTCGCTGGGTCGGCGAGGGGCGCAGGCTTTCCGCCCGCGCAGAGGGCCTCATCGATCGGCCGCCTCGCCCCTAGAACCGCAGCTGCGTTTCGGTGGGGCCGGTGTCCTCAGCCAAGGGGCCCCTTCGAGCTGATCTCGTACTTGTGAACGACCATTTCCTTGATGTCGAGCCCACCCATGGCCGCCTGAAAAGCCGCCATATGCGGCGTCTTGAAATGGAGATCGAGGGCATCCTGACTCTCCCATTCCTCGAAGATCCGAATTCGACCTTCCTCTGCGAGATCCACCGCGAAGCAGTAGGTGTTGCAGCCCTCTTCCTTCAAGGTCTCACGCACCATTTCTTCGGTGGCCGCACGAGCGTTCTCGATCTTGGTGGGGTCCAGGCTCACATGACCAGCGACGACGAGCATTTCCAGCCTCCTTTGGGCGGCGATCCTAACTCGGCTTCCGCGGCGGAGGCCAGCCCTCGAGGAGCCCCTGCGTCTTGCACAACTCCTGGGCGTGAACGGTCTGCCCCTGCCACGCCTCCGCTTCTGGATCGTCGGCGAGCCACGCGATCACCGCGGCAGGAACTTCGGGCGGCGCTCCGCCCCACTGCTTCGCAAACTGCTCGGTCATGCCCCGCGCTTCCATCGTCTCGGTGAGGACCAGGCCCGGCTCGACGTTGACGAAACGCACGCCCCGGCCCGCGTGCTCCGTCGCCAGCACGCCGGCCAGGCGCAGGAACGCGGCTTTGGAACCGGCATAACCGTAACCCCAGCCGCCCTGCCCGGTTGGCCGCGGCGGATCCATCATCGCCGCCTGCGAGACCATGTTCACGATGCAACCCTTTCCACGTTCCAGCATCGAAGGCAACACCGCCTGAACCAGCGCCAGCTGATTCACCGCATTGCCGAGCAACAAGTGCTCCAGATCCTCCACCCGAAGATCGAGCACCGTATCCATCGTTCCCGGGCCCTGGTAGATCGCGTTGTTCACCAGCAGATCGATCGGGCCCCAAGCCGCCTCGGCCTGTTTCACGGCCGCGTAGACCGAATCCCGATCGAGCAGATCCATCCGAATCGAAAGGGCTTCTCCGCCGGCGGTACGAATCGCCTGCTCGGTGGCTTCGAGACTTCCGGGCATCGCCTTGACCTCGGACAGCTTCGCGACGTTCGAATACTCGAACTGTTCTCCTGCTTTCAGCGTTCGCGCCGTCAACACGACGGAGTAACCCCGTGCCGCCAGTGTCTGCGCCGTGACCTTGCCGATCCCACGGCTTGCCCCCGTGACGAACGCGACGCGGCGTGACGTTTCGGACATGGTCTACCTCTCGAAGGGAGTCTGATCGGGAGAACGATCGGCCTCAGATCCGAATTCGGACCGCGTACCCGGAGCGACTCGCCCCTCGCACGAGATCCTGGAGCCGTGCGAGGGAGCGCTGGTATTCCCGGTTGTCGATGCGCAGATGCAGCCGTCGGGGCGGTGGGCCAGGATCCTCTGCAAACGGAAACTCCCAGACGGCCCCATAGGTCTTTCGATCGGCCTCGTACAAAATCGCGGAAGCTTCGTCCATCGCCGCCTGGGGAATCAGCGCGTCGCGGCCACTTCCGACCGGGCCCAACTCGAGATCGAGCCGATTCAGCTCATCCACCACCCCGTGTCCGAGCAGCGCGTGGGTCGTGTTGGGCGAGAGCCGAACCCGGGTATTCGTCGTCAGCTCGGAGGCCTCATCTTCCCACACCCAGCCCGCCTCACCCACGCGTAGCTCCGGGTGCGCCTCCGCCGGGGGCGCCTCGAGCACGATCGGTTCGGGCGAGGCGATGCCCCCTCGCGAATCCCACATGGCCAGAAGTTTAGCCTGAGGCTAGGTTTCTTCCTTCCCCCTGGAGGACGGTTCGATGCCGATCAGCCTCAAGGGCCGGAGCCTGCTCACACTCCGAGATTTCACGCCGGACGAGATTGGGCTGATGGTCGATACGGCCGCCGACCTGAAGGCGGCGAAGCGGAGCGGTGTGTTCCCGCGCCGGCTCGCCAATCGAAATATCGCCATGATCTTCGAGAAGCCGTCCTGCCGTACGCGGGCTTCGTTCGCGGTTGCCGCATCCGACGAGGGTGCGAACCTCGAAGTGCTGCCGCCGGAAGAAATCCGCTTCGGCCGCAAGGAATCGATCAAGGACGTATCCCGGGTTCTGGGGCGGCTCTTCGACGGCATCGTCTGGCGTGGCTTCGAGCACGACATCGTCAAGGAACTGGCGGAGCATGCCGGCGTCCCGGTCTGGAATGCGCTTTCGGATGCCTACCACCCGACCCAGGTGCTGGCCGATCTGCTGACCGTGCGCGAAGTCTTCGGACGGCTTCGCGGCGTCCGGATCGGCTACGTGGGCGATGGGCGAAACAACCAGGCCACGTCGCTGATGATCGGCGCGGCAAAGATGGGCGTCGATCTACGCATCCTTGCACCCGAGCCGCTCGCGCCTTCGGAGGCATTGGTCAAGGAGCTTCTCACCGAAGCCTCGGTCGGCGCCAACATCACGGTCACCTCGGACCCCGAACGCGCCCTGGTAGGCTGCGAGGCCGTCTACGGAGATGTCTGGGTCTCGATGGGAGAAGAGGACCTGATCGAGGAGCGAATCGCCTTGCTCCACGATTTCAAGGTCACCCCTGAGCTGATGGCGCTCACCGGACGGCCCGACACGATCTACATGCACTGCTTGCCTGCGCTTCACGATCTCTCGACCGAATTTGCGGCGGCAAACCCGGAGGTCTGCGAGGTGGCCGATGAAGTCTTCGAGCATCCGCAGAGCCGCGTCTTCGAACAGGCGGAAAACCGCATGCACACCGCCAAGGCGGTGATGGTGCTCTCGGTCGGATAGACCTCCTTCTTTCTTCGAACGCGAGAGACCCGTCGTGCCCCTGAACCCGATGCCGCCGCTCCCGGCGCAATCCGCCGAGGTGCCGTGGCCGACCGCCGCGTGGCCCTCCGGCGAGCCCGACAAAGACGTCGACCGCGACGCATTGGCTCGTGTCTATCGCACCTTGATCCATGAAAACGACGAAGAGCGGACCGGCAAGACGCACGCGCTGCTCTTCGTGCACCGCGGCCGACTGGTTGCGGAGGCCTACGACGCCGAACACGATCAGGACTCCCAACTCACCTCCTGGTCGATGGCGAAGAGCATCACCCACGCGCTCGCCGGCATTCTCGTCCGCGAGCAGCAGCTCGACCCGGAGGCGCCTCTCCCGATTCCCGCCTGGCGCGAGCCGGGCGACCCACGCGGTGCCATCACCCTGGAGCACCTCTTCCGGATGGTGGACGGCCTGGACTTCGTCGAGGACTACCTGCCGGGCGGAAACTCCAATGTCATCGACATGCTCTTCGAGACAGGCAAGCAAGACGTCGCGGGCTATGCAGCGGCGTGCCCGGCCAAGCATGCGCCTGAGAGCTTCTGGAACTACTCGAGCGGCACATCCAACATCGTCTCCCGCGTTCTCTGCGAAACGGTTGGTGGCGGCGAAGCAGGAATGCGGGCCTTCATGGAACGGGAGCTCTTCGAGCCTCTGGGCATACGGGGTGCCGAGCCGCGTTTCGACGCAGCCGGAACCTTCATCGGCTCGTCCTACGTCTTCACCACCGCTCGGAACTTCGCCCGCTTCGGCCTCCTCTACCTGCGGGACGGCATCTGGGACGGCAAACGCATCCTGCCAGAAGGCTGGGTCGATCACGGGCGTCGGCTGACACCCGCCTCCTTCGATCAATACGGAGCCCATTGGTGGCTCGCCCAGGATCGCTCCGGCCGCTTCTACGCCAGCGGCTTCCGGGGCCAATACATCGTGGTCGACCCTGCCCGGGATCTCGTCATGGTGCGGCTCGGCGGAACGGACCAATCCCTGCGGCAGAATGTCGTCCAAGCCCTGGCGGATGCGGTGCACGCGTTCCCTGAAAGCGGAACTCCCCCCGCCTAACCAACCCCCGCCAACGCCCGCGCACAGTCCGCCGGAAAGCCCGGCCCGTGGTAGATCATTCCGGTGTAGACCTCCACCAGATCCGCACCGGCCCGGTGGAGCGCCACGGCGTCTTCCGGACGATCGACGCCGCCGACGCCGATCAGCAGCTGATCCTCGCGTCGGAGTTCTCCGAGCATCTTGACCCCGGCCACGGCGAGCGGCAGCAGAGGCGCGCCCGAAAGGCCACCGGGAAGCTGCGGATCCGGACTGAGCGAACGGTCACGGGCAAGGCCGATCGACGTGTTCACCGCCACGAAGCCATCGCAGGCACCCGGCTGCGAAAGCGGCCCGGCACAAGCGGCGATGCTGTCCGGCGTCCAGGGCTTGCCGTCCGCGTCTTCCGGCGGAAGTTTCACGAGAAGAGGGGTCCGATCCGTTTTGCCCGCTGCCACGTCCAGCGCTCGGATCTCCTCACCGAGCGGCTCGATCAACTCGTCGCGAAAACCCGGGCCGTAGAGGAGATCCCGTAGGCCCCGGGTGTTGGGCGAACTCAAGTTGACGACGAAGAGATCCGCCTCCGCGTGGAGGCCGCGTGCGAGGCAGGCCAGTTCTTCGCGGGCACGGTCCAGGAAGTTCGGATCATCGCCGGCCGTCTTCACCGTGCGCGGATGGGGCGCGATGTTGCACGCGATCACCAGACCGCTCCGATCCCTTCGTTGGAACTCGCCCAGGCGTTGGGCCACGGGCTCCAGACCATCGCTCGTAAAACCCAGGCGGTTCCAGACCGCCCGTTCCTCCGGAAGCCGACTCATGCGCGGCCTCGGATTGCCAGACCAGGGCTCGGTCAGGATGGTGCCGACCTCGACGAACCCCACTCCCATGCGGGCGATGCCCGGGAGGACCATGCCGTTCTTGTCGAAGCCCGCTGCGATTCCGACGCGGTTGCGGAAACGGACCCCCTTCCACACGAACGGATCCTTGGGCGGACTCCCACCCCATGGGATGGGCAGCTGTAGCGTCCAATGCCCCAGCTGATGGGCCAGTTCCGTAGGCAGCGGACGGATGCAGGGGAAGAGCCATTCGTAGATCGACATCGACCGGGAAGGATAGCGAGGTTGGCGCGGCCTCAGGCGTCGAACACGACAGGCAGTGCGAGGGGAGAACGGAACATCCGGCCGGTGATCTGAACGCCCAGAGCCTCCGGATCCAAACGCAGGCCGGGCAATCGTTCGATGAGCGTCTCGAGTAGAACCCGGGTCTCCATTCGCGCGAGGTGCATTCCCATACAGGTATGCGGCCCGAATGCGAAGGACGCATGGTGCATGTGGGGGCGATGGATGTCGAATCGGTCTGGATTCTCCCAACGGGTTTCGTCCCGGTTGGCCGCGCCGAGGCAGACGTGGACCGGTGTACCGGCCGGGATCTTCACGCCACGAACTTCCGCATCTCGAACCGCCGTCCGCTGGATGCCGGTCAGCGGGCTTTCCCAGCGGAGCCCCTCCTCGATCGCCGCAGGAACCAGGCCCGGATCGCACCGGACGGCTTCCCATTGTTCCGGATCCGAGAGAAGACCCACGAGCAGATTGCTCGACGACCGAAAGGTCGTCTCGGCACCCGCCGGCGCAAGCAGCCGCAGGAAGGCATAGATCTGTTCATCGTCGAGCCGGGTTCCGTCGAGCTCGGCCGTGGCGAGATGGCTGATCAGATCGTCGCGCGGAGCCCGCCGCCGCTCTGCGAGCACACCGGAAAAGAGTTCACGCAAGCCGGCCGAAGCTGCCATTCCGAGCGCCGGATCGAACGAGATCATGATCAGCTCGAGGGCCAGGCGATGGAAGGTCGCGTGCATCTTTTCGGGCAGGCCGATCATCCCGCAGACGACGCGCACCGGGAACGGAAAGGTCAGATCGCGTACCAGATCGCCCCGGCCCCTGGAGCGGATCTCCGCAACACAGCTCTCGACGAGCGGGCGCACGAGCTCGTTCTCCCAGCGGGCGAGCTGGCGCCGCTTGAACGCCGATTGGATCAACCGGCGGTATCGGAAGTGCTCGGGCTCATCCATCTCCAGAATCGAATGGCCCATCACGAGGCCCATCGTGTTGGCGTACGCCGAGGACGAAAAGGTCTCCCCATCGCGCAGCACATCGACGACCGCATCGAAGGACAGGGGGACCGCGATCTGCTCCGGGCTTCCCGGTGTCTGCGTTCCCGACTCGAAGAAATCGGAAGGTGAGACCAGCCAGACCGGTGTCTCACGGCGTTTCTTCGCCCATTCGGGATACGGATCAGGCGCTGCGCTGGCATCTTGCAGATGATTGAAGCGATCGAAGGCGTCGTTCGGTGTGAGATGGGGGGCGGCCATGGGGAACCTCGTGGTGTCAGCCGGCTTCCTCGCCCAGTAGCCGACGGGTGATGCGAAGCAGCTCCTGCCGATGGGCTTCCAGGTGCTCCGCTGAAGAAGGATCGAACTCGAGATCGGGAACCAACGCCGGCATCGCGCCAAGGAAGAAGAGCGTGGCGCCAGCGATCGCACTTGCGAGATGCGCGGCGTCGATGCCGGAGGCACTCGGACGCTCTCCACCCGCTCCGGCTTGATCGACCATCGACTCGGCGAGAACCCGAAAGGGCTTCGTGTGTGCCACGACGCCAGGGGCCGCACCGGGTTCCGCTTCGACGGCGTCGCGCAGCAGCAAACGCGCGAGGTTCGGGCGGCCGCCGAGGAATCCGACCCAAACCGATACCGCAGCCTCGATCCGCTCTGCGAGCGGGCCATCGGCAACCAGCGCCTCACGCAGCTGATCCAACAGGCCACCCAGGGCGTCCCCAAGGACCGCGTCGTAGAGCTCGGGCTTCCCGCGAAAGTAGTAGACGATCGACGCACGCCGGATCCCTACGGCAAGGGCCACGTCCTCGAGGCGAGTACCGCGAAACCCGTGCTGGGCGAACAGGTCTTCTGCAGCTGCCAGAATTGCGGCGCGGGTCCGCTCGGCCTTGGGCGTCAGTTCGAGCGCGGCGGACATGTCTATTTTCTACCTGCGCGCAGGCAGATTTTCAAGCAAAAAGGGCCCAGCTCATCGATTTCTGCCAGCCGGAGCCACGGAGCCTTCTCGAGGTCCGGATGCCCCGTTAGAGCAGTTCGAGCCCAGGAAACGCCATCCGCTCGGGTTCCAGGCAGTGGCTGAGAAACACCGCCAGTCCCCCATCACCCGTCCACAACGTGAATCGACCCTGGCCGTAGCGGGATCGGGCGCGCTGCCGCTGACGAATCCCATGCATCGCGAAGGCACGGGCGCGATCGAGCCAGCTGGCATCCCCGGTTCGCTGAACGAGGCCGAGCAAGGCGTACCCGTTCCCTGCCGTTCCGTGGCAGAGGCTCGGACCCTTGCGCAGCGGGCCGGCCTTCCAGACGAGTTCGCCGGCCCCGAGCAGCAGTCGGTCCAATTCCTCCATTGGCGGAGCGGCGGCGAGCGCCGTCACGACACCCGGCGCGCCATGGCACCACTGAACGAGGCGTCGTGTTCCCGAAGCGTCCTCGCTGACCGGCCAGTTCAGGCCTTCACCCTCCTCGAGCGCACCGCCGACCAACGTTCGCGTGACCCGCCTGACGATCGTCTCCGCATCGAGCTCCGGCAAGAATTCCAGCGCGCGCAACAAAGCGCCGCCGTTTCCCGCCACACCATGGCAGGCGCCATAGTACGAACGCTGGAAACCGAACACGTGACTCGTCCAATGCCAGTGGCCGTTCGCTCGCTCCTCCCAGCTATCCACCAACGAGCGAGCAAGTCGCTCGGCCTGCCGCTCCCAGCGTTCGTGGCCCGTGGCACGGAACAACGTCAGCGCTGCATGCAGCGCACCGGTCTCGCCGGAGGTGATCTCTCGCGCCGGATGCCCGAGGGTCTCGTCCATCGCGTGTTCCATCCGATCGCCGAGCAGCCGGCTGGCCGGATTCGCAAGCACGGCTGGCGCGAGGATTCCGATCTCCCCCATCTGAAGCCCCGTTTCGAGTTCGCGATCCGGCTGCTTCCGATAGGCGTCTGCGATTTCCACGAGCGAAGACGAAAAATCCGGAGCGTCGTAACCCGCGGCGCCCAGGATGCGAAGGCTGCTGACCGCCCCCGCTGCTCCGAAGTACGAAGTCCAATGCCGCTCGTTGCCCGGTAGCTCGCCGCCGTCGAGGAGATGGGTCGGCCAGCTGCCGTCTGCGCGCCGGGAGGCCACGAAATCCGCCACGATCTCGCCGATCGCGGCCCTTGCGAGGCTCGCATCCCAGGGCATCCCCGCCAGGGCCTGGTGCCGTTCCGGATCGAAGATGCCTTCCGCGGCGACGATGTCTTCGCTCATGAGGCCATGAGCAGGAAACGAGACAATTGGCCCACGAGCTAGTGATGTGATTCACGCTGTTGGGGCATTATCCAGCGCGCGCCTGGCTCTGCCAACCTTTTCGATGATCTCTTCTGCTGTCTTGGACCAGACGAAGGGAGTGGGATCATCGTTGTGTCCGTCCACGTAACTCATC
>JAAETT010000427.1 GCA_024228115.1 bacterium | reverse complement strand
TCACGCGCCAAGTCCAAGCCTGGCAAGACGATCGCAACCGAACGACGAAGGGCGTCGACTGGCAATTCACGACCCAACAAGCCCGCGTGAAACTGCGACGACTCTACCCCCAGCTTTTGGTGTGACAAGGGACTAGAGAGCCAGTGGCGGAGCGTTTCTCGCTCTTCTGGCGTCGGGCGCGCCTAGCGGGACGGCGATGGACAATCCCCAATCCAATGAGGATCGGGGCCAACTCGAATCCCACGCCACAGGAAGTCGAGGGAGGCGATTCCGAGAAGGGTCGGGTTGGTGAGCAGTTGGAGTCGAGGGCGTCGATCTGGCCGTCGCCGTCGTTGTCCAAGCCGTCGTGGCACTGGAGCAACAGGCTGCATCCGTCAGCCATCCCGGTGTTGTTCCAACAGGTGTTGTTCGTGGCACCGGTCTGTTCGCGCAGGGGTGTCGCGCAAGTGGTGAGGTCGTTTCCGTGCACCGCCGAATTCATCGTCCCGATCATCCGCACACAGGTGTCGCCCTTCAGGGTGTTGCCGGACACCACCCCCGGTGTCGTGGCGGTTCGCACGGCATCCTCGGCGCCCTCGACGTAGTTCCCCGAGATCGTGGCACCGCCTCTAATGCCAATCGGCGCATCGTTCGTTCCAAGCACCAGCCAGTTGTCCTTGACCGACGCGGTCGAGCAGGTGGGCAGGTAGATGCCAGCCTTGATGGTCCCCCCTGCTGGGAGCTGCTCAAGCCAGTTGTCGATGATGGACAGGCCGGAAGCCACACCGCCAAGGGGGTCACACCACACATCCCAGACACCGATCATGGGCGTGGAGATGGAACCCGAACTGCTGAAACAGGTATTCTCGCGGATTTCGATGTCTGAGCTTCCGCCATTCTGGCCACCGATTTCGATGCACTGGGAGAGGGGGCTCGTGATCTGGTTCTGCTCGACCGTGAGGTCATTCCCGGCGATCCGAAGGGCAGCAGCCCCCGTGTCGTCGGCCGACGTCAGGACGTTGTTCTTGAATTCCAGGCCGTGCAGATTGGTGGAAGCGATGTCGACCCTGCCGGCAAGGGTGTTGCCGGTTACCTCCAGGTCGATGACCGGAAAACCCGAAGTCGTGATTACGATGGACATGTGTCCGAACTGGTCGTTCGAGATCGTGTTGTCGAGGATCTGGATATTTTGCAGGGCGGCATTGTTCGGTCCCAGGAAGATGCCGGCGTTGACCGTCTGACTGGCTACTGTGCTGGTATCTGTGAGATCGTTGTCGACAATCACGACATTGCTCACTTCGTTCGCTGTGTTGTTGTTCACGTAGATCATGGAGGAGCCGCCGGCGACGCCACCATCGAAATCGTTGCGCGTGACCGTGTAGTCGCTTCCCCAATCGAGTTCGATGCAGGAGCCTCCAGAATGCAGGGAAGGACAGTTGACGAAAGTGCTGTCCCGGACCATCCCCGCCGAAGAACCGCCACCGAAGGTGATGCTCTCATCGCCGAGGCTGTCCAACGTGAGCCGCTCCAACAGGATGTTGTGGCCATTGCGGATCACAATTCCATGGGATTCTTCGCTTGCACAGTTCCCTCCCGGCAAGATCACGCAATGGGCCTCTGGGTCGTCGTCCCAGATCTTCAGGTCGCGAATCGTGATGTTCTGAAGCGAGTTCGTGAAATCGCATTTCCAGTCGTCGAATAGGTACGCCTCACAGATGATGACCACGATCTGGCCGCCCGAATTGAGGGGCATGAGGACGCTCGCATCCCCAACGCCCGTGACTACCAGGTCGTCGCAGGTGAGCTGCAAGCCCGAGTAGAAGGCGCCCCCGGCTCCGTGCTCACGACCGAGCCGGTAGAAACCCGCGGGAAAGTGGACCTCGCCCCCACCCGCCGCACAGGCCGCATCGACCGCTGCCTGGGCTCCATCGCTATCGATGCCCGCGAAGGCCGGATCGGCGCCATAGTTGGTTACGTCAAAGACCGCCGCCAGCGATGGCTGTGCCACGGCGCTCAAGACCACCAGCAGAATCCCCACTATCTGCTTGCCGCACTCCATCAATGAGGTAGTGGACTGCGATGACTGGAGGTGACGAGGTATTTCGCTGGCGATGATTCGGGTTGCTAGATTCCCTGATCGCACCCGGTACGATTCCCGCGGGGGCACAGCCGAACAGACCGTCGAGGGGCTTTCTTGACCGAGTTGGTCTTCATCTCCGGAAACGATGGCTCCGGCAAGTCCACCTTCCTGCGCCGTTTCAATGCCAAGGCCGAGGCTCGTGGCATCAGTGTCGAAAGGCGGCACTACTACGAGGGCCTAGTGCGGAGGTCGTTGCGCTTCGCTCTCGACCGCCGAAACAGGCTCTCGGGGTGGAAACAGAGCGCCGTCACGTCCCCGGGGGGTTCGAGTTCCGGGCGCCCCAGGCCTCCGGCTCGGCGGAGCGGGGTGTTGGATGGTGTCCTCGGCTTGTATCAGTTTGCGATGGCGATCGAATTGGGGTTGCGCCTCGCCCTCAGCGCCAAGGATCTGATGCTCGTCGATCGGAGCTTCATCGACGATCTGATCAGCATTGCCGAGACGCTTCGAATCGAGCCACCAGCGGCGTTCTTGCGCCGCGGTGCGGCTTGGTTTCCCGCCCGGAGGTACTACTACCTCTCCGCAGGTCATGAGGCCGAGTATGCGCGCATCGTCGACCTCGATCTGACCGCAGCGGTCCACCGGGCGAAGGGAGAGCGTTATGCGGATCTCTTCGCACAGCTCGAGGCGCTCGGAGCGCCGGTTCGGCGCATCGATACGCGCCCCAGAACGAAACCAGAAGTCCATTCCTCGGAGACGACGCCCTCATGAGCCGCTACTGGAATACTGCCGTAGAGGTCGATCGCCGCCTTGCCAAGGCTGGCATCGACTACTGCATCATCAAGACCTTCGGTGCCGAACCCGACTATGTGGACAGCAACATGGACGTCGTTTGCACGGTTCCGTTGCGAGAAGTCTACCAACGCGCCTTCTCGGACCATCGGATCACGTTGAAGGATGAGATCAAGACGAGGTTCTACGAGCGGAACAAATTGATGGCCAAGCCCGTTGGAGATGAAACGGTGGACATTCACCTCCACAGCAATGCCGGTTGGCATAACATCGAATTCGTTTCCGGATCGCAGATCCTTGCGCACCGGACGGACCACTCGGTATCAGGTCACGTGGTGCAGATCCTGGAGCGAGGCCTCGATGCTCGGGTCCTCCTGCTTCAAGTGATCTTCGAGAACTTCCGCAAGACCCGCTGGGACAACGGCTACCTTACCGAGGAGGACTACCGCAGCTTCGGGCAAGAGTACGGGGTGAGCGAGGAAGAATGGAAGCCGATCCGTGCTGCCGAGAAGCATGTGGCCCTTGGTGACCTTTGGCCCGTATGGCGACACTACTATCGCAAGCGTCGCAACGAGACGTCGATCTCGGGCTGGAACTACTTCCTGCACTCGCTGCTCTATTCCCTGGACCGCTATCGTAGGCTGCGCGCTGGGAACTGAGTGCCGGCCAGGAATGAGCCAGCCTGGCTTGCTCGGTATCGCCGCCGCCGCTTTTATCCCCGGTGCCGAATCGCCTGGGTCGGGACTTCTTCCGGCAGAGGCTCATAGCCTTCCAGTTGGTTCATCGGGTCCACCAGGCTACGAATGCGATCCCACTCGTCCTGGCTGAGCTGATACCACGGGCCGACATGCTTCGGGTTGAAGAAGCCGTGCGCGCCGGCCTTCAGGCTCGCGATGTCCTCCACCTCGCAAAACGAAGCGATGCGGTCGCACTCCCGATCCAGATTCTCGAACAGGTCTTCGTAACGGATGGAGAGGACCTGATCGCTCGGGAAGTTCTCGAGATCGTGCCGGAAGATCTCCATCATCTGGCTCCACTGGTAGGCGGCTGAGAGGACGGGGCCGTTGGCTGCGTTGAATTCCGCCAGGCCCGGAACGCGGGGCCCCCAGGTGGAGGAGGAGCGCGCAACCCTCTCGGCGAAATAGCGCTTGGCGAAGCGCCAGCCGAGCTTCGGCAGGGAGCTCCAGACGAAGTTCGTGCGGCGGTGGCTCGCGACACGTATCAGGGATGGTTTCCGCTTCCAGCTGTAGGCGATTTCCGGGATCACGTCCTGGGCGTCGCGAGTACACCTGAGGATCCGGGCGCCGGGGACCACGGCTCGAAGAAACGGCAAGGAAAGCGAGTGATAGGAGAGATCGTCCACGTAGCGGCCACCGCCCGCGTCTTCGACGAGCTTCTGGCAGGCTTGGAGGATCGAGGCACGGATCTTAGGCGTGGCTTCGTCCGCGGTTCGCTGGTCGCTGGGGCCGCCTCCCTTCTTGCCGATGCTCCAGATCATTCGGGGCTCGTCGACGAAATGGAACTCGGGAGTGGCGCCAAGGGCTCGAGCTACGGTCGATTTACCAGCGCAGGGAGTTCCAGTGGCGAAGATTGGGCGGTCGAGGTGGGGTTGGCTCACGGGACCTGCACTATATCGACTGATCGGACCCGAAGGGTGAGCTTGGGTGCGTGCATGTTGGCTATCCTGGTGGTGCCTTGAAGAGCTTTCAGCGTCTCCAACAGACAATTCTCCGCTACACACCGGTTTCGTTCCAGAATCTGGCCCTGAGTGCGCGGGGCTATCAGATCAACCGATTTCGCTACACGGCCCATTTCGAGAGGCGTCTGGCCGAACTCGAAGCGACGGCCAACGCACCGATCGAAGCGCTGCACCAGATCCAGCGGGATCGTCTGGTCGAACGCGTCGAATGGGCTCGAAAGAACACGCGGGTCTTCTCGAATCTCCCGCCTCCGTCGACTCGGGCCGATCCGGTGGAGGCCATAAGGGAGACGCTGGCATCCATCGAGTCGCCCCAGAAATCCCAATATGCAGAGCGGCTCGACGATTTCATTGGTTCCGATCTGGACCGCTCGTCTCTCATCAAGAGCAACACGAGCGGTACGACGGGCACTTCGCTCACCCTCTGGCACACACCAGAGGCGCTGGCCGAGGAGTATGCGATCGCCTGGCGCATGTATCGGAGCAGGAACGTCGGATTGAAGGATCCCCGCCTCACCTTCGGCGGAAACCTGGTGATTCCCTATGAAGTCGATTCCCCGCCGTTCTGGCGGTTCAATCGATACGGTCGACAGATCCTCTTCTCCGCCTATCACATGAAGCCAGAGAATCTGGGGATCTACGTGACTGCGATCCACGAGATGCCCGCTCGCTGGGCACAGGGGTATCCATCCGTGCTCTTCTTGATGGCCCGCGCGCTTCTCGATGCCGGCCGGCCCCTGCCGAGGGGTCGGCTCGCAGGTGTCTTCACATCCTCCGAGCGCCTGCTCGCCTCGCATCGCGAAATCATCGAAGCCGGTTTCAACGCACCGGTGGTCGATCGCTACGGAACCAGCGAGTTCGCTGTATCGATAACGAGTTGTGAACTGAACCGAATGCACGTCGACATGGAGTTCTGCATCGTCGAGGTGGAGCCCATCGAGGAGGACGAGGAGAGCGTGCGTGGTTCCCTGTTGGTGACCGGGCTATCGCCCGATGCGCTTCCCTTCTTCCGCTATCGGATCGGCGATATCGGCACGCTCAGCAAGAACCCGTGCCCTTGTGGCCGGCCCGGGGATGTGTTCCTCGGTATCGAGGGTCGGGACGATGATTTCGTGATGACACCCGACGGTCGCCTCGTTGGACGGCTCGACCACATTTTCAAGGGGCAAGACCAGGTCTCCGAGGCCCAGATTCTCCAGTCCACGAAGGATGCGATCACCGTGTTGCTCGTGCCGCGCCACGGCTATGGCGAAGACGCGGAGCGGGGTCTGCTCGCCGAGATTCACGCCCGGCTAGGCAGTGAGATCGACGTCCGAATCGAGACCACCGACAGAATCCCTCGGGATGCGAACGGGAAATTTCGAGCAGTGAAGTCGGCACTCGGGCATTTGCCTCAGCGCCAGAATGCCGATCATGCCCATTCAGGCCCCTGAGGGTCAGCCTCCGTTGCGGTTGAGGTCGTTGAGGGCATCCTCGAAATCGAGGACCAGCTGGTTCGAGACGCGGACCGACTGGATCGAGTCGCCTCCCTCTCCGCGAGCAATGCACTCGGCGATGTTCCGATACATCAGCTTGTAGGTTCCCAGCTTGTTGACGCGGGTCCGCCGCAGGATTCGCCCGCGCCCTTCGGCGAGGTAGCTCGAATTGTTGACGATGGTTGCGGTGATCTGCCCCGCCCGGAGTTCGACGTAGTCCTGGACGCCGATTCGTGAGCTGCCCTTTTCTGTGAGGGTCATCGTGAAGTACGCGCCGTTCTTCAGCGTGGCCGCACAATGGATGGTTCCCGAGGGGCTCACGCCGAGATCGATCGATTCCACCTTTTTGTAGCCATTCAAGTAGAGGAAGTGGTCGATCCAATGGCAACCGTTCGAGATCAATCTGCTCTTGGAGTTCGGCCAGCGGTACCAATGGTGGTTTGGCAGCGGCACCTCGTAGACGATGCAATGATAGTCGATGGGTTGCTCGGGTGATTGTCGGAGGTCGGTGATCGCGTAGTTGTTCAACGTCGAATAGCGTTTGTGGAAACAACCGAAGAATCCGCCTTTGGTTCTCTCGACGGCGGTCGCCAGCGAGTTCAGCTGCGCCCGATCGACGGTCAGCGGCTTCTCGACGACAGCGAAGGCGCCCTGGTTCAGTGCCGCGACCGCCAGCGGGGCATGGGTGTGGTGGAAGCCGGCGATCAGGAAGACATCGAAATCTTCGGACTTCCGGATCACGGGTGCGGTATCCCAACAGCGTGCATCGGCCCGGTCGGGCGGGATCTGGGTCGGGTCGATCTCGTGAATCGAATCGACCTTGATGTGCTTCTTCACGTTGGGAAGGATGTTGGTCTTCGCGTAGTGGCCATAGCCGAACAGGACGGCGCGCTTGCGTTTTCTGGTTCGAGGCGTCCGCCTCGGAGGAGGTGGCGTGGACACGGATTCACGAACCTCGGAAATGCGCTCGACAGGAAGCTCACGAGCGGCCGACCAGTCGATCTTGGCTTCGAGCTCGAGCAACTCGTTCAGGTTCGGCTTGGCACCTGCTTCGTCGAGGTCGGCGCCCGAGTAGGGGCTCCAGCTCTTGAGCTTCTCCAGCCAAACAGGCCTCGGGACCCGGGGATCGCCGGACTTGAGATGGCGAACGCTATTGCCCCAGGTCTCTTTCGTCGCTTCTATTGGTAGCGCTGCCAGAAAAGCCTCGGGCAGAGCAACCCGTTCGATACAGGCCGGGAAACCCGGGGCGACGAAGACCACCCGGGTACCCGGTTCGAACTGGGTCTCCCGGGGGCACTCAACGATCTCTCCAACGCCCAGGGACAGGAATTTCTCGTTGCGATTCCGCTCCTGCAGGCGGGAGGCCACCTTTCGCCAGACGCCTACCGCGCCGACCTCACGGACGTAGTTCCAGAGCAATCGCAAGTCGCGCTCGGGTACGAAGTAGATCCCACTGAGCTGATCGAGATTGGCGAACTTCCACACCTGGATGCGATAGGAGCCCGGAGAGCGGTAGTAGTCAAGGGTCGTATCAGTCCACTGGTTTCCGAGCAGGCACCTCATGAGTGCCGCATCCGTTCGTTTGTGCGCAGGTGAATGGTGTTTCTTCCGATTGTCAGGGCGAGCCGCAGTGCCTTGGGTTGGCCCTCGCCAATTGCGCGGAGACCGACGAAGGAAGCTAGCAGCTCAGGGCAAACCAGCCTCGATGCCAGCCGGGATCGACGGCCATCCCGGGCCAAAGAATCGCGAGGGGTGTCCAGACGCCCGATCATGCCAGACGGTAGCTTTCCTGCGCCATTCATTCAGTGCGCTGCGAAATCGCCAGGCGCCCGCGGGGGAGATCGCGATGCGCCGCACTGGGACCGCCATCCGCCGATCTCCAACTTGCTTCGACACGAGTCTTGTTTCTCTGCGTACGGGCCCAAAACACGATGGGGATGATCCCTGAGAGTTCGAATCCCAGGCCGCAGAGGTTCACGGTTTCGCGGTCCTTCCAGGGAGCGCCGACGCACTGCGGGTCGGCCTCGTTCGGGTCCCCGCTACCAACGCCAAGAGCCGATTCGCCCCCGTGGAAATCTGTGCCTAGCCATCCCCGTCGTTGTCGAGCCTGTCGTCGCAAAGGAGCAGAGCATTCTATTCTGACAAGTCGCCGGCACTCGCACATTCGCTGTCCGCGAGATCGATCGAACCGTCACCGTCGTTGTCGATGCTATCGGAACAGGCAACCGGGAGGTCGAATCCGATTGAACCATCCATGTGTTCAAGGGGGAAGCTCGCCTGCGCCGCGGTCTGGTTGAGAAACGGCGAATAGGCCTCGAATCGAATCGTCTGAGCGTTCCAGTCGATACCCAAGAACATGAGCCATCCGTTTCCCTTGTTGGGGTCGCCACCCACGCGCTGAGCGTTGAACATTGTTTCGACGAGCGTGCCACCACCCAGGTTTTTGCGGCTGCGAACGTGAGCGGCTGGCTCCGTCAGCGTGTGGATCCGGTGGGCGGAATTCACAAGGAAGATGTTCGGAGACACGCTGACGAGGTTCTTCCAGATGAACAACCCCCCTGCGTCGTAGAGCTCGGTATACCCTTGGGTAGCCGCTGATTTGCCCGGAAGATCGAGATATCCATGAATCGTGACGACGACCGGGAGCTCTCGGTGTTCGTCAATGATCTCGCGCGCCCGCTCTATCACCTCGGAGTACTCAGTCGTATCCGCATCCCATTGAATCGAAAGGTGAAGTACGGGTTTGCTCCCGCACTGGAACAGGTGAGCCGAATTGACGGCCCAGTCTCCCCAGCTCTCGATGAACCGAGCGCCGGCGGGTTGCTTGACTGCAGCGTAGACACTCGAGTTGAACCGGCGGAGAAAGTCCGGGAACTGGAGGGGTTTCGAATAGCCACCGTCGTGATTTCCGGCAGTGACGGACCATGGGATGATTCCATCGAAGGAGTGCATGGCAGTCTTCATGGCAAGCCAGCGCTCCTGTTGCCAATAGAGATCTACGACGTCTCCCGCCTGGGTTACGAACGCGATCGGTTTGGTGGGATCCCGAGTCAGTCGCTGGTCCAGGATGTACTTGGCGATCTGGGCTGGCACTCCCGACGGCCCCACGCATGTGGCCCCCCAGGCTGAGCAATCGTTGTCGCTAGTACAGACAGGTGGATTGGACGGAAAGGCCGAGCAGTTCGAAGTGCAGTTCCCGCACTCGGCGCGTCCGTAGTATTTCTGGGTGTCTGGGATGACGGCAATCGTGCAACCGTCCGCCATCACCCGGGTCGGCAGGGTTGCGAACACAGCAACAAGCAAGAGGCCCACAAGTGAAGACATTGAATGAACTCCTGTCGGAGGGCCCCGTATGACGAGATTCGGCCGGAAGTTGGGGAACGAGCGTCTGAAATCGGAAGCGCATTCTCCCGCGAGAAACCGTACCGAACCCGGTTTCCTGGACACAGGTCCGCGCTACCCCGCTTGGCCTCGCGCGTTGGCGTTTCGGGCCTCGGCAGGGTAGGGAAGCCCAACCCTCTCTGCCAACGCCGATGAGACACTTGACCCGTCCAGAATTACTGTAGGGCGATGCAAGGTGACTCACGATGATCAACGACTCGAACACTCCGCTTCCGCCGGCCCTGGGGCCGGTGGAGGCGCGTAGCGCCGGAACC
>JAAETT010000426.1 GCA_024228115.1 bacterium | reverse complement strand
GTTGGAAGAAGGTGCGAAGGTCGACATGCCCGGGCTCGGAGGTCGCACGGCGTTGCATGTCGCTGCAGCTTTCGCCAAGCCAATGATCGCCGAGGTTCTTCTCCAAGCCGGGGCAGCTCCGAATCACCGCGACGACCGCGGCCTTACGCCGCTGCGGGTTGCATTGCGGCATCCGGCCGTAACATCGCGCGAACCGTCTGGTGTCGTCGATACGGGGGCGGTTGTTGAAGTGCTGGAGCGCTTCGGGGCGATTGAGTAAGACGTTCCACCACGTCTACTCCCCGAGGTGCTACGAGTCAATCGGTCTCTCGGCTCACTCAAAATCACCGAGTGATCGAAAAATCTGAGGGGACGGCTCCCAACCGAATTCATCGTCCGAGGGAAAGATCGGGCGGGCCACTCGCGAGTAGGCCAGCGAAGAGATCTTGGGATGCACGGCCCCCGGTGACAGAACGAGCAAGTGGTTTCGGGCCATCGCTCTGAATTCCGGCTCGAGGTATCCGATCTTGACCATCGTGAGATCGAACTCGAGTGGGTCCAAGCCCAGCGCGAGGAAGTCATCACGTTCGTGAAACGGTTTGCGGCGGGAGGTGAGAATCACCTGGACGCCGCCTACTCGACCCCAACAGGGGGATCCCCCCGTCGACGTGTAGTTGACGGAACATCCACTACCCGGTCATTGAGCGAATACCCAGCTTAAAACCTCTATCTTCGTCCGTTCGTCAGGCTTCCCGGGCCGCTTCACGATGCGCTCTCGCAGGGCTCCTTCCGGGTTGTATCAGTATTCCTCGGTGAGGGCGAGTTCGCCGCGAACGTACTCGCGAAAGGTCACGACCCTCTTCGCCTCATCGTAGACGGCCTCGTAGTAGCGGAAGAACTGGTAGACCTCTTCGTAGTTCTTCTCGGCCGCGATGTCGCGGACCAGCCCTTCGATCACGAAGTCGTCCGAGTAGTAGGGTTGGCCCGGGCGGACATCCTCCGGCCCAGCCACTGCAGCGGAAGACACCAGGAGCGCGAGGAGGAGCCCCCTGATCCGCATGTTGGGCGTCGGCATGGCAGCACCCTCGTCTCTCGAATGGCCCGGGCGGGATACCAGGGACCTGTTGCGCCCTCTGCTTGTAGTCGAATCCCGGTCGGTCCGCCTGTTACCGTGTTCTCATGACGACCACACGCATCATCATCGACACGGATCCGGCCATGGGCTCGGCCGGCGGAGACCCGGAGGACAGCTTCGCCATCCTCCTGGCCCTGAACTCACCAGAACTTGCGGTGGAGGGGCTCACCGTCGTGCAAGGCAACGTGCCGGTGGATCATGGCTACGCGAACGCCGTGCATCTGCTGGATCTGCTCGGGCGCAGGGATGTTCCCGTGCTCGCGGGCGTGGATCGCCCGCTCGATCCCGAGCGTCGGCTGCAGCTGGCATGGCTGGAGCAACGGGGCGGGCTGGAACGATTGGTGCCAACGGCCACGCCGCCGGCCGGCGACCCCCACGCGGTGGATTTCCTCGTCCAGACCCTGCTCGAGAATCCGGAGGAGATCACGCTGGTCACCATTGGCCCGCTCTCCAATATTGCGCGCGCACTGGATCGCGAGCCTTCCCTGGCCGAGAAGATTCCTCGCATCGTCATGATGGGCGGAGCCGCCACCGTGCCCGGCAACATCACACCGGCTGCAGAGTTCAACATCTGGGCAGATCCCGAGGCGGCGCATCGCGTCTTCGAGTCGGGGGTACCCATCCGTATGGTCGGCCTCGACGTATGCGAGCAGACACACCTTCACGAAGACACCGTGAAACGTCTCGAGGCCGCCCCGTCCGAACTCGCACGCTTCGTCGGCCGCGCTGTCGTGCCTTGGATCGAGGTGCGCCGGGGCCTCTTCGGTGCCGACGATCTCCACCTCTACGATTCACTCGCCGTAGCCGCCACGTTCCGGCCCGATCTCGTGGACTCCCGGGAAGCGTTCGTGGCCGTCGAGCTGAAGGGCAACCATACCGCGGGCGCCACGGTCTCCTACCTGAACCCGCTCTTGCGTGCCGGGCTGACCGGGCGTGAGCCGAACGCCGACGTGGCCCTCGAGGTGGACAGCGCGGGTTTCGAAGCGCTCTTCGCCGAGCGCGTGATCGCCCCGCTCGCCGCCCGGCCGGGGCCGGACGCGTAGCGGGCGCGGCGCACCTATTCACCGGAGGCTGCTGGCCGTAGGGTCTCCGCAGGTCGCAGAAGAATCCCGCGGCTACCTTCCCGAATCTGATGCCTCGGCTCTCGCTCACCCTGACCGCCCTCGCCTGCCTGGTGATCGGCTTCCTCGCGTTCGGTGCGGGGTGGCAGTACGGGACGCCAGAGCCTCCGCCCAGCGTGCCCGCCGCGAAAGAGGAACGTCTGGAGCGCCTGAACGAGCGAGTCGATCGCCTCGCAGAGCGCCTCGACGAGGAAGTCGCCCGCCACGCGGCACTCGAAGAGAGGCTTGCCTCCGCGCTCGAAGAGCGACCGTTGGCTCCGGCGCGAGAGAGCACCCGGCCGGCGCACCGCGCGGTGAACCCGGTACGCGCATCACGATCCGCGTCGGGATTCGATCCGGAAGCGCTACTGGCCGCTGGTTTCTTCCAGCGCGACGTGGAAGCCTATGCCGAGACCCGCGACGATGTAGAGCTGCGGCGCCTGGCCCTGCGCGATCGCGCGACCCGCGAGGGCTGGATGCAAACCCCCCGCTACGCCACCGAGAGCCGGGACCTCTCGGCTGAACTCGTCGCTGCAAGAGAGGCATACGGAGAGGAATTCTCGGACTGGGCTCTCTTCGCATCGGGCCAGCCGAATCGGCTGGGTATCGGCGATGTGATCTCCGGCTCGCCGGCTGCCGCAGCCGGCCTGGAGCCCGGCGACATCCTCGAAAGCTACGCCGGCTCTCGAATCCAGGCTGTCTCGGACCTGCATGAGCTGACCGTCGCCGGAAGAGCGGGCGAGTCGACACCCATCGAGGTTCGACGCGATGGCAGCTTGTTGAGGCTCACGATTCCCCGTGGCCCGCTCGGCGTGCGCGTGAACCCCATCCGCCAGGAACCCCCGCCACCTCGCTGATGGTACAGCCGCGCAGGCAGCTCATTCCGCCGCCGTCAGGATCTCGTTGAGCCGCGCGGCCGCGTCCTCGCGGTTCAGGATACCCGGTCGGCTGCGGGGGCTTCGGAGCGAACCTCAGACTAGAACGTCCACTGGAGTGAGAGGCTCCCGTCGATCCAGCTGTCGCGGTCGAATCGGTTCAGCGCGGCTTCTGCCAGAAGGGCAGTCCTTGCATTGAGGGTCACACGCCCAGCAATTCCGGCCGTGACATGCGTCTCCCTGTCCCCCGCCACGAAGCGTCTGCCGCGCACGAAGAATCGCCCCTTGAAGTGGTCGGCCGGCTCGGTGAGTTCGAGGCCGAACTCGAACCCGGGGCCGAACGCCCAACCGTGATCCCAGCCCGAGCCCAGCTCGAGTTGCAGATCCGCCAGGCCGTAGACCTTGAAGAAGCCATCGCCCGGAGAGAAAGTCATGCCGAGGTTGCCGCCTGTCCTCCAGACGTGGCGTCGATCCAGGTCGTCGTCGTCGGGGAAGAGCCGAGTGCGGAGCCCTGTCTCCATGCCCCACGAGAGCGGTTTGAAGAAAGCATCGCGAGGGGTGTTCGATTGGAGTTCGGCGAGGACCAGCTCTTCGAGGTGGAGGCGCTTCGAGCCCGGAAACCAGCGCAGTCGGGTGTCCAGCACTCCGATTGTAGAATCCCCAGGAAACCCGACGGAGGGATCGAGGCTCCCATGGAAGCCGGGGCGGACGCGCAGCTCGACGTAGCCCTCATCGCCCTGGACCCCTCCGCCGAGACCGACGAGCGCGGTGCCGTGGCCTTCGTCCGGTCGGGCGGCTGGCACGGCGGCAGCGGGTGGGCCACCGGCGGCCGCCCGACTCCGAGCGACGAGCAGCCGATAGGAACGATCGCGTGCGCTCTCGTCGCCGTCATCGTCTTGCAGGAACGTGTAGCGGAGAGCTTCATACGCGGCGCCGAGGACGGCGCCGCGTTCTTCGGCGGGAAGCCTGGCGACCCGTTCGTCTTCGGGTTCGAGGGCTCCTGCCGCAAGCGCCAATGCCAGGCCCCTCGTTTCGGGCGTCAGTGCCGCTAGAGCAACACGAAGTTCTGTTGCGGGCGAGGCTCGATACCTCGGATCGCCTAGCAAGCCGATTTCATCCAACGCGTCGCGGACCGTATCGACCGGAATGATGGCAACTGGAAAGCCGTGCCGAAAACCCAACTCCGTACGCGCCACCGCGAGCAACCGGATCAGCTGGTAGGAGCAGTTCTGGCGGAAGAAGTAGTAGGGGATCTCGATGTCGTCGAGTTCCCAGAGGTGCAAGAGGATGAAATCGACCTCTTCCGCGGTCAATGCCAGGGGAAACTCCCAGATGTCCCGGTTCTGCCAGTCTGCGTAGACTTCGAGCTTCTTGTAGTAGGGGTTCAAGCCGAAGTAGCCCGGATACAAGCCCAGGGTTCCCTTCGCCATGAAGACCGGACCCGCATCGCCACCGGAATTCGCCGTGAAATCGATCGCGTAGGCGAGGAGATTCTCCGGGGCACTCGGATCCGCAACGTCGAGCCGCAGCAAGGTGTGTCCGAACATCGAAGCCGGGTTGTTCATGAAGGCTTCTGGGAAGATCAACGTGATGCCGCGAGGAGCGAGGTTCTCGCGCCACTCGTCGAGGGCCGGGCAAGGCGCCTGGGGAAGGCGCTCGTTTGCCAGGCCCAATTCGCTGACGAGCCATCGCGTGCGAGCCGGGAAGCGGCAGTGGACGGCGTCGTCCCCCTCGGATCCGGGGACGAGTAACCCACGGAGCGTCGCCTCCAGCTCGCCTTCCGGGTTCGTTCGCCCATCTTCCGTGAGGAAGAAATCCTCGTCCGGAACCTCACTCTCGCCACGCAGCACGTGGAGCAGGGCTTGCCACGTGGGGTGAGCCACAAGATCCAACTGGTGGGAGCGCAGGATCTCCGCGCCGACATCGGCGCGGACGGGCAGCGCCAGCGCAAGAAGCAGGATCAGCGGGGCGGCGCGTTGCACGGCGAAGCTTCGGGAGTTGGGAAAGCCCCTGGTGCCATCCGGCACCAGGGGCCTGATTCTCAGCCCTGGGCGGCGTGCTCGTCGAGCAGCCGATAGAAGGCGTCGATCATCTCATTCGAGTCGACGCTTGCATTCGGGAAGAGCTCCACGAAGTGGCCTTGGGTGAAGGCACCGAAGGCAGCCTGCTGTGCCGACGGCACCTGCAGCAGGTGGGCAAAGGCGGCCAGCGCCTCGCCATCACCCCGTGCGACGTCGCGCGCGAGCTGGTCGATATTGGATGCGGCGAACTTTCGCAGCTCCGCATCGGCCGTCACCGTGCCAGTCGCATCACATCCGAACATGTTCAGCGTTAGCGAGACCGACTGAAGTGTCATGCCATTCGTGCACGACGCCATCAGGTGAGGGACAAGCCCCTCTTTGCCCTCCATGAACTGCGTGCCCAGCCCGCATCCGACATCATTGTCGGCGAGAGCCGGCGCCGCCAAGAGCCCCAGGCCCAGAACGGCTCCCAACAAGGTTCCACGGATTCCCCGAATCATCATCATATCCTCGATCCTCCATGTGCGGCCCAACGGACCGGCTTCCGAATAGTACACAGCCAACGCGTTCGCGGGGCAGGCGATTCGAGAATCGGTGGCCAGCACGAAACGCGTCGGCAAACACACTCGTTGGGGTAACCGCCCAACGTCGAAACGCCCGACTGAAGTGGGTGGAGTCCGAAGGCCCGCGCCGGTAGATCTTCGACGAACGACTCTTCCTCGGCATGCCTCGGGAGTGGGACCGCTGTACGGGACGAAGCGGGCTAGACAAGTTGGGCATGTGTGCGGTGCTGCAGAACGAAATCGCTGCCGGCACCTTTTGTTGCCGGGCGCTCGGTGCTTCCTTGTGGGACGCACGCTCGAACGAGACATCCCTTCCGTTCCCCGCTGCGCCGATCGATCCGCACACAAGGAGAGTCCTCCCCCCCCCCCCCCGGGGGGGCCAGGCCTCTAGCTTGCGCAGCGTGGCCCCTGGAGCGGCCGCTCCCCCCGACCGAACCCTCCGGAATTTCTCCGCTTTTCGCTGACATTCCAGGACCTCCGCGACCACGTACCCCGTGGAGTCGTGGGAGCTGTGCTGCAGCTGCGGCGTAGATCGAATCCGGAGGTGAAGATGCTGACTTCGAACGGAATCCAGTTGCGGAAGATCCTGCTGGGAATCGCCCTGGTCGCGTGGGTGCTTGGCTCGGCCGGTCTCGCCGCGGCGGCACCTCTCAACGTGATCGTGATGATCGCCGACGGAATGGGCGCCGAGCAGGTGAAGGCGGGGGCCTACTACGCAGGCGCTCCGCTCTCCTTCGAAGGGGCACCCCACCAGGCCCAGATGATCACGGACTCGGAGAGTACGGTCACCTTGGGCGGCTTCCCAACCGATTCCGCGGCCGCGGCCACCGCGATGTCGACGGGCCAGAAGGTCTCCAACTTCGTGGTGAGCGTGGCGACGCCCGGCGACCAATCCAATCTCGAGACCATGGTCGAGACATTCTCCGCCCGCGGAAAATCGACGGGACTCGTCTCCAATTCGTACATCACCGATGGCACGCCCGCCGGATTCGGATCCCATGCGATCGCGCGCACCTTGACTTCGACGATCGCCTCCGGATACCTGAATGACACGCGGCCCGACGTGTTGCTAGGCGGTGGCGGGAACGGGATGGATCCGGTCGCCACCGCGGCTGCAGGCTACACGGTCGTGACCGACCGGACCGGCCTGCAGGCGATCAATCCGCAAACGGTTGGGCCGCTCGCCGGACTCTTCGGAACCAGCGCCGAAGGGATGCCTTACGAATGGGATTACGACCAGGGCTTCGACCTCGGCTACGACACCCTGCCCTTCCTGACCGAGATGACCTCCTCGGCGCTCTCGGTGCTCGAGAACGATCCGAACGGTTTCTTCCTGATGGTCGAGCAGGAGAACACCGACAAGGCGGGACATGAGGACGCCAGTGATCCGCATCGGCTCGCGCGCGCCGTCTTTGCGGCGATCGAATTCTCCAACGCGGTCCAGATCGTCCTCGATTGGGCGGCTGGCCGGACCGACACCCTCATCATCGTGACGGCCGACCACGAAACGGGCGGGCTCGAGGTGCTTGCGGACAACGGTGCCGGGGTTCTTCCGACCGTGGCGTGGAACGGCAGCGGGTTCCCCGGCTGGGATCACTCCGGTGTCAACGTTCCCGTCTACGCCTGGGGGCCGAACGCTGACCTCGTCACCGGAATCATCGACAACACCGAGATCCACACCATCGCCACGATTCCCGAGCCCTCCAGCCTTGTCCTGATGGGGCTCGTGGGCTTGACCCTGGTCGTCGTGCGCCGCAACAACGCCTAGGCCGCTCACGAAGCCTGGGCCGTGGCGTCGGGCACGTCTACCAGCGTTGGGCGATGCGGAGGAAGAAATTCCGTCCCTGCCCGGGCAGGCGCGCGCCGAGTGCGACATCGCCATTGGCAATCCGGTTCAAGCCGGCGAGGTGGTCCGTGTAGGTCTTGTCGAGCACGTTTTCCACACCTCCGCTGATCTCGGTACCCGAAGCGAAGCGGTAGGTCGTCGAGACATTCAGGATCGCCCATGAACCGGTCTGGGTCTCTCCGTTCGTCGTGGAGACCTTGCGCTGCTTTGCGGCGGCAACGGTTCCGATGCTGGCATCGAAACGATCCGTCCGGTAGCTCAGGGCGAGGGCTCCGTTCAGCGGGCTGATGCGGAAGAGATCGTCGCTGATGTCACGCCGCTTGGCGCGCACGTAGCTCACGACGCCATCCAGATGGACGTTCCCGAAGAGCCGGCCCCCGAAGGAAGCGTCGGCTCCGAAGAACTCCGCGTCCACATTCGCGAATTGGAGCGGGGTCGGGTCTCCGTTGGCCGTGCTCACCATGATGACGGCCATGTCGGTCGAAGGGATTCCCTGGATGTAGTCATTGACGCGCCGGTAGAAACCCCGAGGCGAGAAGTAGAAACGTTCCGTTCGCCAATCCACTCCGAGCTCCGCATCCCATGATTCCTCGGGATCGAGCCCGATATCGCCCAGGTAGTTGTTTCCGTCGGCGAGCCCGGCAGTCGCCTGCGAAGGGATCCAGAGATAGCGCTCGAGGTAGTTCGGCGAGCGGGTCTTGTGGGCGGCAGCGAGTTCGATGCGCAGCTCGGGTGTCACGTGGTAGAGGAGCTTCAGGACGCCATCGAGGTTGTCGTCGCTGCGAGAGCGATCGGCCGCGTTGAAACGGTTCCGGAGCATGGCGGGCATCATCAGCAGCTGGGCCGGGAGCGCATCGACCTTTCCCGAATCCATTTCGACGCGCGTATAGCGGAGGCCCGTCTCCACCTCGAAGCGATCGCCGAGCGGGGCTCGCCACTCGAAGAACGCACTGTAGTGGTCGCGTTCTGCGCTGTTGAAGGCCTCGACGAAGAACACCCGATTGTTCGGATTCGTGACCATCGCATCGTGACGGGCTTGCTGGGCATCGAAACCGAGCGTCATGGTCCCGTCTCCCGCAAGGAAGGTCGCGGCGAGATCGATGGCTCCGGCGCTGCTCTCCGCATGGTTCTCGCGAAACATCGCCGGATTGCCGGGAGCGGTGCGGAGATCGAAGTTGTTCATGAGGTGATCGACGTCGTTGAAGTAGATGCTGCCGCGAAGATCCGTTTCTCCGAGTGTCCCTCCGTAGTGGATACGGGCGATCTCCGTATTCACCTCCATGATGTCCATCGGCAGCGCGGGCGTGCCCGAGGGGTCGGTATCGTTGTGGCGGTAGTCGAAACCGAGCTCGTGGTCACCGAGGCGAGCCGCGTAGCCGATTCCGTACTGGTCACGCTCGTACTCGGAAAAGCGGATACGACCCGAGCCGAAGTCGGAGTCGTGGCCGCTCTGGCGGGTACCGATCAGGTGCATGCGATGACGATCGTTCGCGAGCGAGAGGAGCCCCCCGCCGAAGTAACCGTTGTCCACGCTACTGACACCGGTTTCGAGATCACCGTGGAATTCGAACTCGCTGCTCTCGGTGAATTCGCTCGTCTTCGAGCGACCGCGGACGGTTCCTCCGAAGCTCTCGGCGCCGCTGCTGACCGAAGCAATGCCCCGATCGACGACCAGCGAATCGAGCTGCGGACGGGGGAGGTAGTGGAGAGGCGGGTCCATCCAGTTGGGCCCGCCCGAGGTGATATGCATGTCGTCTACCCGCACGTTCATGCGCGTTCCGAACATTCCGCGGTAGTGCACCTGACGGGTGATGGACCCGTTGGTGTTGACGTTGGCACCCGGGGTTCCCCGCAGCAGCTCGGCGCTGCTGGGAGCCGCCTGGAGTGCGGTCGCCGATTCTACGACGTGTTCGTCGGGGCCTTCCAACGCGTCCGCCGAAACCACGATCGGGGAAAGCTCGGCCTGGTCTGCCTCTTCGCTTTCGGCTGTGGCTGGGCGGACAGGCGGAATCGGATCGTCTGCCGCAGCGAAGGCCGCCCTGGCCAGGGGAAACACCAGCAGGCTGGTCACGACCAGGGCAAACACGTTCCGTGCGATTCTCCGCATCCGTCTGGATTCCTTCGCGAAAGCCCCGTCAGGGGCGTGAAGGAGACACGGATAACGGAAGAAATCCTGGACCGGGATGCGGCAAATCGTCGCAGGTGCGTCTCGTCGAACAGAACGACGAGACGAGTCAGCGCGAAGCCGGGTATTTCGCCAACTTGCGTTGCAGGGAACGCCGGTGGATTCCCAGAAGGCGCGCCGCCTTCGAGACGTTCCCGCCACAATCGGCGAGCACCCGGTTGATGTGTTCCCACTCCGCACGTGCCAGCGAGGGCACACCCGAAGGCTCTTCCGATGGCTTCTCCGCTGTGCTCGCATCGCGATCGAACGCCACCAGGATCTCGTCAGCGTCGGCGGGCTTGGTCAAGTAGTGGGATGCACCGCACCGCACCGCTTCCAACGCGGTTGCGATACTGCCGTAGCCCGTCAGTACGACGATCCGCGGGGGCGGCTCGAGCGACGCGAGTGCAATCGTCAGGTCCAGCCCCGGCATGCCCGGCATCCGGAGATCGACCAGTGCCAGGTCCGGCATCTCCTTTCGGGCGATCTCGAGGGCCGCGTCCCCATTGCTGGCTCCCAGTGAGCGAAGCCCCCTGTCCTCGAACGCCTGCATGAGGCGGGTGCGAAAGATCTCGTCGTCATCGACGACCAGAACCGAACGGGCCCGGGCTTCGTTGCTCGACATCGCTTCTACGACGGGGCGCCACTGGCTTCAGCCAGTGAGACCGGAAGTTCCAGGATCGCGCGTGTTCCATGCCCGGGCGTGGAGTCGATTCGCAAGGCGCCGCCCAACTCCGTTGCAAGCGTTCGCGCAAGAAAGAGGCCCAGGCCCTGCCCGCGCCCGGCCGGTTTGGTCGTGAAGAAGGGCTCGCCGATCCGGTGCATCAGCTCTTCGGAAACGCCGGTGCCATGATCCTCGACGACGAAGACCAGGTTCGGCCCCTCCCGGCGGGCGATGAGGTGGATCGTCGCCTCCGGAGGGCTGGCGTCGAAGCCATTGCGTACGAGGGAGAGGAGCGAGCGGAGAAGAGCCTTTCGGGGGGCGCGGAAGCTCGTTTCATCCGCTTCGACCTCGAGGCGCAAGGAGAGCGCTTCCTCCAGCTCTGAGCGCAGGTCCGTTGCGAGCTCGATCATCGTGACCGTCTCGAGCGCTTCCGTAGGATTTTCGCCGGCCTCGACGCTCATCTGGTCGAGAATCGTGCGGCACCGACGCACCTCCGATCGGATCAGTCGGGCTTCCTCCGGCAGCGAAGCATTCGAGGGATCGGAATGGAGGCGCAGCTCCAACTCCTTGGCGACGACGGCGATGGTCGCGAGCGGGGTCCCGAGCTCGTGTGCCGTACCTGCCGCAAGGGTTGCCAACGAAGCCAGGCGCTCTACGTGCGCGCTGCGCTCCCGTTCCAGGGCAAGCTCCGCCTGACGGCGGCGCAGCTCACCGGAGACCTTGGAGACAAAGAACGCGATCAGCAGTGTCGTCAGCGTGAAGGCGAGCCACATCCCATAGAGATGCAGCTGGAAATCCTCGCCACCGTGTTGAGCGTGCGAAGCGGAAGACTCCGCAATCGGGACGTGGCCGGTAAACAGAAGACCGAAACCTGCCACGGAGAGCGCAGCCAGCCCCCACGTCCAACGCCCCGGCAGGACGGCCGCTGCGAGCGTGAGATTGACCAGGTACAGGAAAGTAAAGGGGTTGCTGGGGCCCCCGGTCCAGTAGAGAAGCCCCGTCAAGATGGCCAGGTCGAGTGCCAGCAAGGAACCCGCGTGGGCATCTGATGCCTCGCCGCCGCGCCCTAGCCACACGAGCGCTGCCAGGTTGCTCACGATCGTCGCCGCGATGAGCGCGCCCAGCGGCGCAAGGGGCAACGGCAGGTCGAATCCCCAGCGTGAGACACCGACCGCCAACATCTGGCCAAACGCCGCAGCCCAACGCAGCCTCAGCAGCCACGAAAAACGGATCCTCGGAAGATCATCGGCGGAGTGGAGGGGGGCTTCTTTCAATGGAAACCTCGGATGCGGATCGACAGCGGCGGCGCCCGTCCACCGATCGCCTCCAGGATGTGGCAGGTTATCGGACACACGTCAGCACGACCATTCGCCCGGAAAGCTCCCTAGGAGTCTGCGCGGCAGAGGGCCATTGAGGGGTGAGTCTCGCTAGAGTGAGCCATGCCGCGAGACTTTCGACGCTACGAGCCGGACCAGTCGCTTCTCCTGCCGCCCTCGCTTCGGGATTGGCTTCCCGAGGATCATC